>CAYLTH010000001.1:0-7742 GCA_964386485.1 uncultured Bacteroidales bacterium
CTTTTTGTTAAATAATTTAATTAAATAAACGTGCATAATACATTAAAATACTGGTTATTAGGGATTTTATTTTTTTGTACTTTTCAAATATTCGGACAAGAAAAACCCTATGTGGTTGTCATTTCACTCGACGGTTTCAGATGGGATTATGTTGAAAAGTACAATGCTGTTAACCTGAGGAAATTTGCTTCTGAAGGTGTATCTGCAGATGCCTTAATTCCATCTTTTCCCAGCCTGACATTTCCAAATCATTATTCACTTGCAACCGGATTGTATCCTGACCATCACGGGATTGTCAACAACTCTTTTTATGACCCTGACCTAAAAAGGAATTACCGGATTGGTGACCGGAAGGCTGTGGAGGATAATGTTTTTTATGGTGGTGAACCCATTTGGGTGACTGCTGAAAAACAGGGAGTCCGGTCTGCATCGTTTTTTTGGGTTGGTTCTGAAACTGATGTCATGGGAATCCGACCCGGTATCTGGAAAAAATACGAGCATTCTTTCCCCTTTGGACAACGAATAGATACCATAATATCCTGGTTATCAATGCCTGAATCGGTCCGACCACATCTGGTATTGGGATATTTTCATGATCCCGATGAAACCAGCCATAAATACGGACCTGATACAGAAGAAACGGGCAAATGTGTTCGTTATCTGGATAGCCTGATGGGGGTTTTGATATTGAAAATCAATCAATTACCTCATGGGAAATCAATCAATTTAATTATTCTTTCTGATCATGGCATGACAGATGTATCACCTGAACAGGAAATAGCTGTGATGGATTATCTAAAAAAAGACTGGATCACTAATTATGGAGGTTATGGGGCTATTTCGAATCTCTTTATTAAGGAGGGGTGCATCGATTCTGTGTACTTTGCAATGAAAAACGTTGATCATTTGACAATCTGGAAAAACACTGACATTCCGAAACGGTTTAATTATGGAACAAACAAACGTTGTGGCGATATCACACTTTTAGCCGACAATGGCTGGAGTTTGAACTTTAAGCCTGAAAAACTTAAGTATATTGGTGCTCATGGATTTGATAACATGGAACCGGATATGCATGCTGTTTTTTATGCCAACGGACCGGCCTTTAAATCAGCCTATCGTCAGAAAGCCTTTGAAAATGTTGAGGTTTACGGAATAATTTGTAAAATTTTAGGTCTTAAACCCGCTGTTTATGATGGTGATGTGGAACGAATAAAAATGTTAAAATAGCCGTATTGCAAGTGGACTTATTTCGATTTTTAGTGTCTGTTATAGTATAAAACCAACCTTTGATGGGATTTAAAACGCTTTCAGTTTTTATTTTTCTTTGTTTTTTAAGTGGTATAGGCTGGATAAAGGGGTATGCCCAATGCACGGTTACTGCTTGTCCGGATATAACGATTTGTAAAGGGGAAACGGCTTTTTTATCCGCATCCGGTCAATTGATTTTCGACTATCACTGGTCTCCGGCAGCTTCGCTTAATCAACCCTATGGCTCAAATCCGGTTGCGCATCCGTTGACTACAACCACATATACTGTTACAGTCACCACCTTACTCGACAGCAATCTGATTACCAACGGGGATTTCGAAAATGGCAATACCGGATTCAGCAGCAGTTATACGTATAATGCTGTAAGTGTCTGGAATGAAGCAACATATGCTGTTAATACAAGCCCGCTTAATGTGCATCCAAATTTTGCACCCTGTTCTGATCATACTTCCGGTAGTGGCAAAATGATGATTGTTAATGGGGCCGGTACAGCCAATACCGATGTCTGGTGTCAGACCATTCCCGTTATTCCGAATACCAGTTATGCCTTCTCAACATGGTTGACAACTGTTGTTATCAGTAGTCCGGCCGTGCTTCAGTTTTCCATTAATGGTGTTATACTGGGTCAACCTTTCAATGCTCCTTCTACAAATTGCACCTGGCAACAATTCTATGAAGTCTGGAATTCAGGGGCTGCAACCACTGCTCAGATTTGTATTGTAAATCAAAATACGGCAACATCGGGTAATGACTTTGCGCTCGATGATATTTCGTTCAAACGATTCTGCCTGGCAACAGATTCTGTCACTGTTTTTATTCAGGAAGTTCCGGCTGATGCCGGTGCTGACACTGCTGTTTGTATAGGGACAGCTGCTACCTTATCCGCTTCCGGGGGAGTATTATATCATTGGAATACAGGACATTATGGGAATAATATTTTAATTTATCCTGCAACTGATACGATGTATATTGTTACCGTTACGGATCAGTTGGGATGTGAAGGCGAGGATAGTGTCAGAATTAACCTGCTGCCTTTACCTATTGCCAATGCCGGCCCTGATCAGGTAATCTGCAGGGGTGATACGGCAATCCTGACCGGATCCGGAGGTGCGAATTATGTCTGGAGTAATGGAACAACAACTCCCCAAAATCCGGTCATACCGCCGGTATCTTCCATTTTTCATCTGACGGTTACAGACATTAATCAATGTCAAAATAAAGACAGTATCATCGTTTTTATCAATCCCGGACCGGCTGCTGACGCCGGAGAAGATACAAAAATCTGCATAGGAGATTCGATCACACTAACAGCCAGCGGAGGTATTATTTATGAATGGAGTGGGGGAGAAACCGATTCATGGATCAGGGTCTCTCCTGAAAGTGCCCGGTATTATTATGTTACTGTCAGTGATACCAATGGGTGCAGAAATACTGACAGTGTATATGTTCAGGTTAATCCTTTGCCGATTGTAGGTGCCAGTGCGTCAGAACCAATCATTTGTGTTGGCACGGCAACGGCCTTAACTGCGAACGGTGCTGTTGTGTATCACTGGACTCCCTTTGAATTCCTGTCGGACTCCAATGGGTTGGCAGTGAATGCATCACCCCCTGAAACGACCACATACACCATTAAAGGCACCGATTTGAATGGCTGCACGGATACTACCCAGATCATCCTTGAAGTAATCGATTGTTCGCTTACAATTCCCAATGTTTTTACGCCGAATTCAGATGGAAAAAATGATGTTTTCAATCTGGAATATAAGGGCTTAAAAGACTATTATCTCCGGATATTTAACCGTTGGGGTAAACAGGTCTACGAATCCGGCGATAAAACAAGGTTTTGGGATGGCACGATCAATGGAACCGAAGCAGCAACAGGCGTTTATTTTTATATACTGTTGATCGAAGAAAAGTCATATAGCGGATCTGTTAGCCTTTTCCGTTAATTCTTCCTTTTTCATCCAAATCAAAGAATTTAAGGTAATTTATTCGGGTTCTTTCGGGATAATGATGTTATTTTGTGGTTTAAATCAATGATTATGCGAAAAATATCCTTATTACTGGCAGGAATCTTCCTTGCAATCTTCGTTTACGGTCAGGAAGTTACGCTTCCTTCATTTGTGAAGGACAGTCTCGATAACTATATAAATAAAGCATTGAAAGACTGGCAGATACCGGGTGTTGCTGTGTGTATTGTAAAAAACGGTGAGGTGGTCTGGAACAAAGGCTACGGAGTTCTCGAAACCGGAAAACCGGCCAAAGTGGATGAAAATTCATTGTTCCTGATCGGCTCAAACTCCAAGGCTTTTACTGCCATTGCACTGGCTCAGCTTGACGCAGAAGGAAAACTCAAGCTTACCGATCGGGTTGGCAAGTATCTGAGGACTTTTAAAATGAAGGATCCACTGGCAACAAAGGAGGTAAATATCAGGGATTTGTTATCACACCGGATCGGATTGGAAACCTTCCAGGGAGATTTTGTTAACTGGTCATCCAATCTGAGCAGGGCAGAAGTGATTTCCAATCTGGCTGTTTACGATGCTCCGTATAGTTTTCGCTCAAAATGGGGTTATTGCAATGCTGCATTTACTGCAGCAGGTGAAATTATTCCTGTTGTTACCGGAATTAGTTGGGAAGATTATGTTTCCAGCCGTTTCTTTCAACCCCTGGAGATGAACAGAACCATTGCGCTTACAAAGGATTATGCAAAGCAAACCAATGCCTGTAGTGCTCATACAGTATATAAAGGCAAGCTCATTAAAATACCGGTTCCGGATATTGATAATCTGGCTGCAGCTGCCAGTATTTGTTCCTCTGTGAATGATATGAGTCATTGGGTTCAGATGTTGCTCAATGATGGTAAATATAAAGAACTTGAAGTGTTGAATGTTAATGCGTTGAGAACCACGAGTTTTCCAACTTCGATTATTGGAAATGGCCGGCATCCCTTTAACAAAAGTAATTTCAGGTTGTATGGATTAGGCTGGGATCTGATGGATTATGAAGCAAGAAGAATCATTTCTCACACTGGCGGAGTCGATGGTTTTGTTACCTCCGTGACCATGATTCCATCCGAGAAGCTGGGCATTGTTGTATTAACCAATACAGATCATAATTCATTTTATCAGGCTTGTAAATATGAAATTATGGATGCCTTTCTTGGCCTGCCATACCGGAATTATTCTGAAGTCATGCTGAATTCAACTCTTAAAGGCCAGGAACTTGATGAACAATGGTTGAAAGGAAAACAAGATACCGTGGCGATGGGGATGAAACCTGAACTTGCTTTGAATGAATATACCGGTGAGTATAAAAATGAAGCCTATGGTCCTCTTAAGGTTATAATTGAAAAAGGATGCCTGACCATTAATATGACCAGGCATCCCGGAATGACTGCTAAACTTGAACCCCTCGGAGGGAACCGTTTTCTGTGTACTTATTCAAGTCCTACATTTGGAATCAAAGACATTTTTTTCACTACCGAAACAGGAAAAGTAAATTCAATGACTTTGAAATGTGCTGATTTTGTTGATTTTCAGCCTTATATCTTTACAAAAACAGGATTATAATTTTTTAATCTCGTAGAAACATACTTTAGGAGAACTGATTTTATCCTCCGTTTTCAGTTTTTTAATGGCTTTATCAACCTCTTTTTTATCAATTCCGGAGGCTTCTGCTATTTCTCCTGCTTTCACCGGTTTACCGGCTTTTAACATAAAATCGAGTACTGCCTGATTTGTGTCCATTATTTCTTATTTTTTTATAATTTCTTATTCTAATTCATGTACAACCAGTCCGCTGCGTAATTTGGGTTCAAACCAGGTTGTTTTTGGTGGCATGATGTTTCCGCTGTCTGCAATGTCGATTAATTGTTTCATAGACACCGGGAAAAGTGCAAAAGCTGCTTTCATTTCGCCATGATCCACTCGTTTCTTAAGCTCACCCAATCCCCTTATACCGCCAACAAAGTCGACACGCTTGGATGTGCGTAAATCTTTAATATCCAGAATATTATCAAGAACGAGTTTTGACAATATCGTAACATCCAGAACCCCAATCGGGTCTTTATCATCATAGGTACCGGCTTTGGCGGTCAATGAGTACCATTTTCCTTCCAGATACATACTGAAATTGTGTAAAGCATCTGGTTTGTAAATTTCGTTTCCCTTTTCAGTGATATCGAACACTTCTGCCAATTTGGTCATAAATGCAGGAATTTCAAGACCATTAAGGTCTTTAACCAGCCGGTTGTAATCGATAATGGTGAGCTGATCATCAGGAAAATGGACAGCAAGGAAAAAATTATACTCTTCATTTCCGGTATGGTTCGGATTGTTTTGCTTTTTCTCATTGCCTACAAGTGCAGCGGCAGCTGTCCGGTGGTGGCCGTCAGCAACATAGGTCGAAGGGATTTCTGCAAAAAGGGCAATAATTTTGTTGATTGTCTCCTGATTACGGATAACCCAGAAATGATGTCCGACACCATCGGTTGCCGTAAAATCGTAATCCGGATCATTGTTTTTTACAACATGGGCTACAATTTCATCGATTTCTTTGTTGGCAGGGTAGGAGAAAAAAACAGGTTCCATATTCGCATTGGTAATACGAACGTGTTTCATGCGGTCTTCTTCCTTGTCTTTGCGGGTTAATTCGTGCTTTTTAATAACGTTGTTCAGGTAATCCTCTACAGCTGCGCAACCAACGATACCATACTGGGTTTTATTCCACATGGTTTGGGCATAAATATAAATGTATTCCTGATCATCCTTTTTCAGCCAATCATTATCTTGCCATTTAAGAAAGTTTTCTCTTGCCTTATCATAAACAGCCTGATCGTGTTCATCGATATCGACTGGCAGATCGATTTCCGGTTTAATAATGTGTAACAGCGAAAAAGGATTTTCTGCTGCTTCAATCCGGGCTTCGGTTGAATTCAAAACGTCATACGGACGGGATGCCACGTTCATGGCCAGGTTGGCTGGAGGACGCAATCCTTTAAAGGCCTTTAAAATTGCCATAATTTATGCTTAAAAGTGTTGTTAATTTGTTAACAATAGGTTATTCAATAATTCACTGGTCATATACAAGAAGCAAAAACCCTGATTTAGAAAGTTAATCGGGATTATTCATCGTCAACTATACCCGGCATAGACTTTTGCAGGGATCCGATCAGGGCACCAATCATTTTTGTCATCTCCATTAGATGTGAACGGGAGCTTTCAATGGCTTCCTCATCCAGATATTGCTGGCTTTTTCCAATGGCTGTATAGACAACACATTCCCGAACAGCACTTTTTGCCATTTTTAAATAATAAACAAACTGGCTTTTGTTGCGGGAACTGCCTTCAGCAATATTCAGGGCAATGGCCTCTGCGGATTTCACATAGCGTTCGCCTAAACCGTTTTCTTCCGGAAACATTTTAACTGTGTTGTGCACCCAGTCAATGTATTCGAGGGCTTTATTGTATATGCGTAAATCTTCAAACCTGAAAAAGGTTGGGATGCGTTCGAGATCTTCCATTTGTAGCAGTGTAATCGATAATTTGTTTTTGAGTTTAATTTAAAGGGACAATTCTCCCATTCAGCTAACAGCAGAGACGGGAAAATGTTTTATTTATTAACCTGGAAGGTTTTATCGCCGTTTTTTAGAAAATTAACGATCTGGTTTGCAGCAGCCAATCCGGCATTAATGTTGGCTTCTTCTGTCTGAGCACCCATTTTCTTGGCTGTAAAGAGAAAACGTCCTGCAAATTCTGTGCTGAGTTGTTCCTTGCATTCAGGTTCAATATCAGACAGATAAGCAAAATCTTTGCGTTCAGCGAACATTTTCAGAAGTCCTTCTTCATCAATAACTTCTTTTCGGGCTGTATTGACCAGACAAGCTCCTTTTGGCATTTTCTGAAGCAATTCGAAATTAATTGATTTCTTTGTTTGGGCATTGGCCGGGATATGCAGAGAAACAAACTGACAGGTCTGATACAGTTCTTCTACAGAATTACAAACAATAATCCCGTCGTTTTTCATGGTTTCTACAGAAACAAAGGGATCAAAGGCGTAAACAGTCATTCCGAATCCTTTGGCAATCAGGGCAACGTATTTCCCGACATTCCCATAGGCGTGGATACCCAGTGTTTTCCCGCGCAATTCTCCTCCTGATTTTCCGGAAAATCCTTTGCGGATATGGTAAAGCATCATTTCAAAGGCAAGTTCGGCCACAGCATTCGAATTCTGGCCGGGCGTATTCATTGCCACTATTCCTTTGGCAGAACAGGCAGGCAAATCCAGATTATCATATCCTGCTCCTGCGCGCACCGCAATTTTTAGTGCATCAGAGGCTTCAATAACATCAGCGGATAAAATATCGCTTCGCACAATAACTGCATCAACACCCTGAATCGCTTTAATAAAATCAGATTTGTCGGTATAGTTTTCGAGTAAAACAAGTTCATATCCGGCTTCTTCAATAA
>CAYLTH010000001.1:7842-16885 GCA_964386485.1 uncultured Bacteroidales bacterium
GATTTGTCGGTATAGTTTTCGAGTAAAACAAGTTCATATCCGGCTTCTTCAATAATCCGGCGGATACCATTAACAGCGACAGGAGCAAATGGTTTTTCAGTAGCTACGAGTACTTTAGTCATAATTATGATGTTTTTAGTTTGGTTTGTTTAGTGCCTGACTTACAAAAATAAATAAGTTTTTGCATTTTGCAAACCTGAACCCGAAAAAACTAAAAAAAGAAAAGGGAACCCTGGTTCCAGGATTCCCTTTTTCATTGATTTACATATTGTTATGCTTTTGATTGCTCGAATTCGTGCATGCAATCAATAAGAGCCTGTACACTTTCAATTGGCAATGCATTGTAGGTTGATGCGCGGAAACCACCAACACTGCGGTGACCTTTAATTCCGACCATACCCATTGATTGAGCGAATTTCATGAATTCGTCTTCCAGTTCCTTGTATTCTTCTTTCATTACAAAGCAAATATTCATCAATGAACGGGAGTCTTTTTCTGCAGTACCCATAAACATTTTGCTGTTATCGATGGCGTCATAAAGAAGATTGGCTTTTTTGATATTCATTTTTTCAATTTCGGCCACTCCACCCATTTCTTTAATCCACTTTAATGTTTCTTTCAGGGTGAAAATATTTACACAGGGAGGTGTATTGAACATACTTCCTTCTCCTACATGGATGCGGTAATCAAGCATTGACGGAATTTTCCGGTCAACTTTTCCAAGGGTATCTTCTTTAACGATTACAAATGTAACACCGGCAGGACCTACATTTTTCTGGGCACCGCCATAAATCATGGCATATTTTGAAACGTCGACCGGACGGCTCATGATATCAGAAGACATGTCGGCGATGAGAGGAACATTGCAGTCAATGTCTTTCCTCAGTTCAGTTCCATATATTGTATTGTTCGTTGTAATGTGGAAATAATCAGCATCAGCGGGTACTTCATATTCAGAAGGTACAAAATTGAAGTTTTTATCGGCTGAAGTAGCTACAACCTGTACTTCTCCGAAAAGTTTAGCTTCTTTTATGGCTTTCTTTGCCCAGACACCGGTTTCGAGATAGGCAGCCTTTTTCTGAAGGTAATTGAAAGGAATCATACAAAACTGCATACTGGCACCACCGCCCAGAAATAACACCTTATACCCTTCAGGAATATTCAGCAATTCTTTGAACAGGGCTTCAGCCTCATCAATTACAGCCTGAAAATCTTTGTGACGATGAGAAATTTCCATGAGACCCAGGCCATTTCCGAGATCGAGGATAGCCTTGGCAGTGTTTTCAACAGCAACGCGTGGCAGTATGGAAGGACCGGCGTTAAAATTGTGCTTTTTCATAGGTATAAGATTATGGGGTTTGTGTTGTTAAATTCTTAACAAAAATACAATTATTCGGATAATCCGGAAACCTTAAGGTTTAATTTTCACCTCCTTTTCGGGTGAAAGGCCCATTTGTGGCTTCCTGCGCTTTATTTGATTTTCCGGTTCCGGATTTCTGGCATCTACTTCCTTGATATACAGCCATTTATTATTATACCACTTAAACCCGTCTACAACATTGGTTTCAGGGTAATAAAACTGAAACTGACCCTCCATTCCCGGGTTGAGTGGCTGAAGCCTGTCAAAAACAATCAGGTTTACCTGTTCTTCTTTTACTTTTACATTTTTCCCTTTACGCTTCTTATATAATATTGTCTGGTAATCATACCGCAACAAAAAGGCTGTTTTGGCTGAATATTCAAAAATAACCCGTTTAGTTTTTGATCCATATTTCAGAAAAACCGGAGCCCCGAAAACAAGGTTTCCGTTTGACTTAATACTCAGAATATCAATGATCTTTTTTCGGGAGACTCCATTGTTACCATCCCAACCGAGCAAAGTATAAAAGGCAGGATTTTTTTCTTCTGCCTGTATAATTTCCAAAACAAGACATCCGTACCACTGATTTGCAGATAATATTTTAGTTTCAGGTTCCGGTATCAATCCAGACTGATCTTCGAGCCAGGTAAGCCTGGGTTTAAGCTTTTCTGATGTATGCACAACAATACAACCGTTGTAATCGAAATTTCCGTCTGTTCGGTGTATCATCCAGGTATACATGAATACTTTTCTATCGGCACTCATTACAGCGGAAAAGCCGGGTATTGAATCAAAAGAGTATTCAAGTCCATCTGCTGAACCCAAAAAGCGGTCCAGTGCACTTTTCAGGCTGTCACTGTATGCATAGCGGATAAAATCTTCGCTACCCGAATAGATTTGAGTGGCATAGGTACGGCATTGTTGGTAAGAGGTTGAATCGGCCTGTGAAAAAATAAGACCAGGTGTCAGGAAATTCCCGAGAAACAGGAAAAGGTAAATGTAAAAAAATTGCGGCTTTCGCATTCGGGGTAAACTCAATTGTTCTACTTTTAGTGCGTAAAAGTAAGAAAATGACCGATAAACTGATTCAATGTTTTTGTGTGCTTGGTGAATACCTGGATGGTTTTGTTAAAAGGTGCCGTAAAAATCCGGAAACACTCACGAATGCGGATGATTTAATGTTATATACTGCCATTCTGAATGCCCGTCAGCATAATCCCTGGTTTACAGTGGAAAATACCTTGTTTGCATTGCATTCGATATCCGGAGAACTTCATGAAAAGGCATTCACAAACTGGCTTTCAGAATACCATATTAATATAGGAGCGGGGTTTGTCCCGAAAAGGGTAGGTGTTATAATGGCCGGTAATATCCCCCTGGTTGGGTTTTATGATTTTTTATATGTTCTTTTTTCCGGACACAAACTGGTTGCCAGACAATCGGGTGACGACAAGTTCTTGTTGCCTGCAATCGCGCAAATACTAATTAATGAAATGCCGGAATTGGATGCCAGAATTGATTTCACGGATGGCAGACTAACCGATATTGACGCGATCATAGCAACTGGAAGCAATAACTCTTACCGGTATTTTGATTATTATTTCGGAAAACTTCCCGGTATTTTGCGTAAAAACAGAAATTCACTTGCTGTTTTAACAAGGGAGGATTTTGAGCAGGCAAGAGAAATCATTCAAAATGCCACGGTTTTTAACCACCTGGCAGATGATCTGTTTCTCTATTATGGTCTTGGATGCCGGAATGTTTCTAAAATTTTGATTCCGCAAGGTGAAGATATCCGGGAATTATTTCCACATCTTGTTAAATATCAGGATATTATTCATCACAATAAATATAGAAATAACTATGACTATTATAAATCTATTTATCTGATTAACAGCGCTAATTTTCTGGATACAGGATTTACATTGTTTTTAAATGAGCGAGAAATTATATCATCACCTGTTTCTGTTGTATTATACGACTATTATTCATCCATTGAAGAAGTAAATCAGATGATTCATGCCCGTCAGAATGAAATCCAATGTGTTGTTTCTTCGTCTGATATGGTATATGGAAGGGTAGAACCCGGCAAATCTCAATTTCCGGCATTGCATGATTATGCCGACGGATGCGACGTTATGGCAATACTTCAGGATCTGACATGAAAAAATTATTTACAATTGTTGTAATAATTCAAAAATTAACTATCTTTGCAGCCCCAAAAATCAATTAAATCATGAGAAAAGATATTCATCCCAAGGATTACAGACTGGTCGTTTTTAAAGATTTATCAAACGATTATACCTTCATGACCCGGTCGACTGTTCAAACCAGAGATAACATTACAATGGAAGATGGTAAAGAATATCCTTTGGTTAAGTTAGAGATTTCACATACTTCTCATCCCTTTTTTACAGGTAAAATGAAATTGATTGACACTGCAGGCCGCGTTGATAAATTCAAAAGCCGCTATGCAAAGCACATCGAAAAGAACAATGCTGCTAAGTAGTTCAATTTTAACATATTTTAATAAAAAAATCCCGGCTTCAACCGGGATTTTTTTATTATTTTACAATTGGAAATCAAAGCTGCCGTTTATAGACGTAAACAGCAGTTTTTAAATGCAGTACCATGAATTATATTCTTTTTGATGACTCGCAGCGGGAAGATTTATTACCATTGAATTTTCTCAGACCCAATGCAGATATCCGCATCGGAATTTTCACCATCCGGGAAAAATGGGAATTTTATTTAAAACAAAAGACTTCATCTCTGACAGAAGGATATTTATCGGTTAAATATCCAATCGTTGAGGAAGACAACAATGTTTTAATCAATGGAGCCATCATTCCGACTAAAGAATTGGTAGAAATGATTCTTAATCTGGAACCAGGACAGGCACTGGTGGATGGAGATTGTATTCTGGCTCAGCATATTACATTAGAAGAATTGAATATTCCTGCAAAATCCAAACAGATTGGTTTTGTAGAAATCACAGTTGATTTGCCATACAGGAGAATTCGCTATCCATGGGAAATTTTCGTATACAATGATGAAGAGATTCGTGCTGACTTTGCTCTGATTACCAAAGGAAGGAAATCTGCTCCGCTGAGTCCGTCGAATCGGATCATTGGTGACGAAATCTTTATTGAGGAAGGTGCCAGTGTCGAATTTGCCATGTTGAATTGTCAGACAGGTCCGATCTACATTGGGAAGAATACCGAAATAATGGAAGGTGCTCTTATACGTGGACCTTTTGCCATACTTGATCACAGTCTGGTGCGCATGGGTGCAAAAATTTATGGAGCTACAACCATTGGCCCATATTCAAAAATAGGCGGTGAAGTGAGTAATTCGGTTGTCTTCGGATATTCGAATAAAGTTCATGATGGTTTCCTCGGAAATTCGGTAATTGGCGAATGGTGTAACCTCGGTGCCGGTACCTCATGTTCAAATCTCAAGAATACCTACGAAGAAGTAAAAGTCTGGAATTATGGTGAACAGAGTTTCATCAATACCGGACTACAATTTTGCGGTCTGATTATGGCGGATCATTCCAAGAGTGCTATCAACACCAGCTTTAATACAGGAACTGTTGTCGGAGTGAATTCCAACCTTTTTGGCAGTGGTTTCCCACGGCAGTTTATTCCTTCATTCAGTTGGGGTGGTTCAGCTGGTTTTAAGACCTTTGATATTAAAAAGGCGCTTCGTGTTGCACGCCAGATGATGGGAAGAAGAGATATTCCGCTTACAGATATTGATATCGAAATCCTGTTGGAAGTGTATAATATGACCTGGGCATATCGGGAATTTTAGCCTGAACCTGAAAAAGACGAATTCATTTATCACATTCCTTTTTTGTTTCTAAACAAAAGCACGGTAAATCTGTTTTCTTTCCGTAATGCCATTGAACATGGCATGTTTATTGACTTATTACCAAACTCGTTTAAAGTTACACCTTACAGTATTTGCTGTCATATTGACATTTCTATTTATGGATCAATCAGTTTTTGAATTAAGAAAGCAGTTTTCTGAGATTATGGAAGGGGATGCTGAATTTATTCCTTTATTATCGCAGGAAGAAGAAGATATAATGAATGCCGAGAATGTCCCGGAGATATTACCTGTATTGCCGCTCAGGAATATGGTTTTGTTTCCCGGTGTTGTTATTCCGATTACAGTTGGTCGTGAAAAATCGATACGGCTTATTAAAGATGCATACAAAGGGAATCGTACAATTGGGGTTGTGGTTCAGCGTGACGGGACTATTGAAGATCCTGTTTCAAAAGATATCTATAATGTTGGGACAGTTGCTCAGATTATCAGACTTTTACAAATGCCTGACGGATCTACCAGTGTAATTATCCAGGGGAAGAAACGGTTTCGTATAAATGAAATAATTCAGGAAGATCCTTATTTTAAAGCAAAGGTTACTTCTTTTGAAATTAGTTCGAAACCTTCCAAATCCAAAGAGTTTAATGCGCTGATTTCTTCAATTAAAGATCTTGCCATTCAAATTATTAAACTTTCGCCCAATATTCCAAGTGACGCTACTTTTGCCATCCGGAATATCGAAAGCCCTGTTTTTCTGGTAAATTTTGTTGCATCAAATCTGAATATTGATATTGCTGAAAAACAAGATTTACTTGAAACTCCGATTCTGACTGAACGGGCAAATAAAGTGCTTACTCATCTCAGCAAGGAAATACAGATCCTGGAATTAAAAAATCAAATTCAGGATAAAGTTAAGGTTGATATTGATAAACAACAACGCGATTATTTTCTGAGTCAGCAACTTAAGACCATTCAGGAAGAATTAGGTTTAAGTCCGAATGAACAGCATATTCTCGAATTACAGGAAAAAGCTGCCAAAAAGAAGTGGCCCAAAGAAATTAAGGAAATATTCCAGAAGGAGTTATTGAAGCTCCAGAGAATGAACCCGATGGCTGCCGAACATAGCATTCAGACGAACTATCTGGAAGTAATTGTAGAACTTCCATGGGATGAACATACCAATGATAATTTCGATCTGGGGAATGCTGCCAAAGTTTTGAATGAAGACCATTACGGACTGGAAAAAGTAAAAGAACGCATTATTGAATACCTTGCTGTACTTAAACTTCGAAAGGATATAAAAAGTCCTATTCTTTGCCTTGTTGGTCCTCCGGGCGTTGGAAAAACCTCACTTGGTAAATCCATAGCCAGAGCAGTTGGCCGTCAATATGTCAGAATGTCACTTGGTGGTTTACGCGATGAGGCCGAAATTCGTGGTCACCGGCGTACTTATATCGGAGCTATGCCCGGGCGTATTATTCAAAGTATCCGCAAAGCCAAGTCTTCCAATCCGGTTTTTGTTCTGGATGAAATTGATAAAGTAATGGGAATGAATATCAATGGTGATCCTTCAGCGGCTCTCCTTGAGGTGTTGGATCCGGAACAAAACGGAACCTTCTATGACAACTTCCTGGAAATAACCTACGATTTATCCAAGGTTATGTTTATAGCTACTGCCAATACACTCAGTACAATTCATCCTGCATTGGTTGATCGTATGGAAGTAATTGATATCAGCGGGTATTTACTGGAAGAAAAAATCGAAATTGCAAAACGGCATCTCATCCCAAAACAGCAAAAAGAACACGGACTCAAGAAAACCCAGGTTTCGTTTGCTGATAAAATTATTGAAAAAATTATTGAAGAATATACCCGTGAATCCGGTGTCCGTTATCTTGAAAAACTAATTGCCCGGATGATTCGCAGCAATGCACGTTTTATTGTTCAGGGAGAAAAATACAATTCAAAATTTAATGAAAAGGACCTCCTGCGTGTATTGGGACCAGAACCATATCAAAAGGAAAAGGACATGCAGATTATGATTCCGGGCATTGCCACCGGTCTTGCATGGACTCCGGTTGGTGGAGAAATTTTGTTTATAGAAAGCAGCCTTAGCAAAGGAAAGGGCGTATTAACACTCACCGGAAACCTGGGCGATGTAATGAAAGAATCAGCTGCCATTGCTTTTGAATATTTGAAATCTCATGCCGATATTCTGAACATTACAGAAGAGCAGCTTGGAGAGAAAAATGTTCATATTCATGTTCCGGAAGGAGCGACCCCTAAAGATGGTCCTTCTGCGGGAATAACCATGTTTACTGCACTTGTTTCAGCTTTTACAGGCAGAAAGGTTAAGTCCCTGCTGGCCATGACCGGCGAAATAACACTGCGTGGCAAAGTCCTTCCGGTTGGTGGAATCAAAGAAAAGATACTGGCTGCACGCCGGGCTAAGGTAAAAGATATTATCCTCTCCAATGAGAATAAGAAAGATATCCTTGAAATCAAAGAAGATTACCTTACAGGCATTACCTTCCATTACGTAAACAACATGCTGGAAGTTATTGATCTTGCGCTCGAAAAGGCAAAACCTGCCAAATCAAAGTAAGTTCGTTTTTAGCGGGCGACCGTTAATTTTTTAGTTGAAGAGAAGTCACCGGCTTTTAGGGTATATAGATATACACCCTGTGCAAGACCCGTTGTTTCAAGGCGAATTTCATGGGTTCCATTCATGTAATATGCTTCAGGCAATTGCATGAGAACTTTGCCGCTAAGATCCGTTATACTTAATTGAACGTTCTGGCTTACAGGGAGATCAAACGGAATAACGCAGGACTGATCGGCAGGATTCGGGACACTCTGGCCCAGAAGATAGTCGACAGGGGTATAAGCCGGATCTTCGATTCCTACAATCAGACTGGCACTTTTCAGGACGATTTCGTTGGCCGGATCAAAATAAACATTGGTAACCTGTTTATTAAAGAAGAATTCAAATAGCTGATTGTTAACGTCGTTCATAACCCGGATTACAGTATCAGTTCCATCAATGAACCGGCTGCGGATTTCAATAGGCATTTGAAAAAAGACTGTATTCGTTTGAGTTTGTTTGGCAAAGAAACGAACCCGCCAGCTGTTTCCTCCCATATTCATAATGTTATAGGAATTGGCATAATTCGGATGATTGGGCTCCATGAGCCATTCATTGAAATACCAATCCAGGCTTTGTCCGTATGCCTGCTCCATCTTTTCCTGTAAGTCTACAACAACAGCGCTGTTAAACAGAATATTGGTGTCAGTGGCATAATTTTTTAAGCCAGCAAAGAAAGCAGAATCACCCATAACATATCGCATCATGTGAAGAACACAGGCTCCTTTTGCGTAGGTAATAGAAAAATTAAACAACTGATTGGCATTGGGTGGATTAAATGCCCAGGATGGGTTCACAATAGGCCAGCCGGGGTTCCCACTCAGATAGGAATTTGCATTTACATCAATATCAGCTTTATAAGCAGAATACCCGCCTGAATTTTCATACCAGAATGCTTCACTCCAGGTTGCAAATCCTTCATTCAGGAAGATATCAGCCCAGGTGCCACAGGTAATGGCATCACCAAACCATTGGTGAGCAAACTCATGCACAATCAGGCTTTCAGACCAGCATCCCGGACATAAACTGGTAAGTGTCTGGTTTTCCATTCCTCCCCATGAAAACTGGTTATTCAGGGTAGCAAAACCGTTTTTTTCAAATTGGTGATCACCGTAATGTTCTGAAAAATAAGTTGCTAAAGGTGAAATAATTTGTTCCATGGGTGTGGGATCTTCACCGTCATTGAAGTAAAAGCGCATCGGGGT
>CAYLTH010000001.1:16985-24762 GCA_964386485.1 uncultured Bacteroidales bacterium
TATGAAACTGCATCCATCCGAACCGAATCAATTACAATTGAAGCACTGTATGCATCCAGGTCGATTGTACTTAAGGCCGTATCAACGCGGAAAGTAACAATTACGCTTCCTGTGAAATTATTAGGATAACTCCCTAAAAAACAATTATTTATATCTAGATTCAGTGAGTAATTCAAGACATCGAATTTGTGTTTGGGCGAATTTGGGGAGTCAGTTAGACTGACCGGGAGTTCTTTAATCTGGGATTTTCTGTGAGAACAGTATTCTGATCCTCTTTTTTGTGATTGGGCATACAATGAACTAAAGCCCAGACAAGTCAGGAGCAGGAAAATAATGGTATTTTTCATCATTGGGGGTTAAATTGGTGAGGGAAAGACTCAAATGTGAATAATAATTGCGTTGTCTGATTACATTTTATCGTGTCATAACCAGTTTTTGAATCCATGTAAGGCCACCGGTATTGAGTTTACATACATAAATTCCTGATCCGAGTTGTTGACCGGAATCTGAATTACCATCCCAGAGCATTTTATAGTTACCCAGATCCTGATTCTGATTCATCATGGTTCTGACTTTTCGTCCGTCGATGGTGAAAATTTCAAGACTAACATGACCTTTCGAGCGGATGGTATAACTCAGGAGGGTTTCTGTCCGGAATGGATTTGGAAAATTCTGATCAAGGCTGGCAACAGCGGAAAAGTACCCTTGAGCTGGTTCAACCCCGACTCCTCCAATTTCAAATACATGTGGATCTGCGGGTCCCATAATCGGGTGCATGGCCGTTTTACCACTGGAATCAACAGCACGGAGATAGTAGGAAATAATACTGCCGGCTGGTGCTCCGGGGATATCAGCAGTAAATGCGTTGATTCCTGCGCTGTTCATGACAACACTTTGGTAAACTCCGTTATTGATTTTATAAAACATTTGAACACTATCAGGATACAAGCCATCCAGGCTGTAGGCGAAAATGTCAGCATTTACCGGATATTGACTTTGAACGGCCTGCATTCCGGCATACGGCATGTGGACTATTTCGAGCATTCCCCGGTCGGCCATACCGATAACGCGGCAATGCAACGCATCTGTTGATTGCCAGCCTGATCCGCTTAATCCGATAAACCCAAATACCTGATATCCCGGCATGGCATTTTCGTAAACATGCAGGGCAGCAGTATCGGTACTCAGGTTATTCATATAGGGCACCATCACTTTATTATTCACAATAACCGAATTCGTATATGGCTGATTGGCAGGTGTATTCACTCTGGAAATTTTAAATGGGGTGCCATAACTTGAGTTTATCTGAGCAAAGTTTGAGGCAGTCTGTTCAATGAGATTATACTGGGGATGAGTTGAAGGAACTTTTCTTATCAAAACTTTATCGGGTGCAAGAAATTTGCCCCAGCAATCAATATGGTCAATATAGGTTCCATTGGGATCGGCAGGACAATAATAGTTGCTAACTCCCATATAATCCAGCATTTTCTGGTTTATTTGTGCGACAGACTGGGAAGGATTTTCAACAATTACAAGATCTGTACTGGCAGAAATACCGGTACCTGTAGTCATGTAATTTCCGCCTGTATGGATTACATTCATTCCAAACCAGTCGATTCCCAGTGAATCTGCCACTATTTTGGGAATTTCATCATCATTGGGTCGGGGGCGGTTGTATGGAAAATCAACAATACCCAGTTCATGATTACCATAATGAACAAACCATGGACCATAATCGCGTGTCCAGTAAGATTCAGATGGAGCAATAATCCAGCGGCAATTGGCGAGGTTAACACCATTTGCATTATAACTGTTTGTAACAGTTGTTTTCTGTGATGTATTGGCAACGATGGTCCACACATTGGTATGTTGCGACATCTCAGCAATGAGTGGATAGGGGATACCAAAGGGGTAACGAACCAGAACACCTTCCATTTGCTCAAATTCAGCTATAGCACGGATTGCTCCGGCTGGAGGGGTTGTTTCCACAAAACTTTTACCTATTTCGTGTTTGCGAAGAAGTTCGTCGGCGGTCATTTCATGCGGCAGACTCAGGGTTTCATCAGTTTGACCGAAAAGGCTGGGCGATTGAACCATTAGAATGGTAAAAATGGCCAGATACAGATTGCGTAGGCTTTTATGCATATATTTTTTATTGATTGGGCGAAATTACAGATTTTGTCGCAGATTACTATTTTTCTATCTTTACCTCATTCGAATTCCTGTAAATATTGATTCAAATGCGTGTCTCAGATTATAAGTCCTTCATCTTCCTGTTTGGTTGCCTTGTATTTTTTATTTTTATTCAGTGTAGTGAACCGGACCATCAGGGCAAAACGGTTTTTCGATACAATGAGAGTTCGGGTATTACCTCCCTCGATCCGGCATTTGCACGAAATCAGGCGAATATATGGGCTGTAAATCAGATATTTAATGGATTAGTCCAGTTAAGTGATCAGTTAGAAGTTATGCCTTGTATTGCGCGTTCCTGGAAAGTACAAACCAATCAGGAAGGAAACACTGATTACATTTTTTATCTTCGTAATGATGTGATGTTTCATGACAATCCGGTTTTTCCGGGAGGAGCAGGCAGGAAAGTTATAGCCAGCGATTTCGTTTATTCCTTTTCACGCTTGCTGGATCCCAAGATTGCTTCTCCGGGTGTGTGGGTATTAAACGGGATTGATTCAATAAATGGAAAACCGGCTTTTTTTGCTCCCAATGATACCACTTTTATAATACGTTTAAAACAGGAATTTCCGCCCTTTCTGTCGCTGCTCAGTATGCAATATTGTTCTGTTGTTCCGGAGGAGATTTGTAAGCATTATGGGAAAGATTTCCGTAAACACCCCGTTGGTACCGGACCATTTTACTTTAAACTCTGGAAAGAAGGGGTTAAACTGGTATTGCTCAGAAATCCGAAATATTTTGAATCAGAAAACGGGAAACAACTCCCTTTTGTTGATGCGGTGGCAATTAGTTTTATTGTTGACAAGCAATCGGTTTTCCTTGAATTTATAAAAGGAAATCTTGATTTTATGTCAGGTCTGGATGCCAGTTATAAGGATGAATTACTTCAACCGGATGGAAGTTTGAATCAAAAATATTCAACTAAAATTAAACTTAGTACACAGGCGTACCTGAATACGGAGTATTTGGGATTTCTTGTTGATACAACCTCCGAAATGATGGTTAATTCGCCACTTCGGATGAAAAAAATCAGACAGGCGATTAACTATGGTTTCGACCGTAAGAAAATGATGCGCTATTTGCGGAATAATATCGGAACGCCCGGAATTTATGGTTTTTATCCTCCCGGCTTACCCTCATTTGATTCGACAGTTTTCTATGATTATCAGCCTGAGAAAACCCGGCAATTATTGCAGGAAGCAGGATTTCCCAATGGCGCCGGTCTGCCGGAAATCAGTCTTTCATCCAATGCATCATACATGGATCTTACGCTTTATATCCAAAAACAACTTGCAGATCTGGGTATACGGATAAAAATAGATCAGCATCCGCCAGCCTCCATGCGTGAAATGATAGCTCAATCTAAAATTCCATTTTTCAGAGCTAGCTGGATAGCCGATTATCCCGATGCTGAAAACTATTTGTCCTTATTTTATTCTCCGAACTTTACACCGAAAGGACCAAATTATACACACTTTTCACGAAAAGAATTCGATGAATTGTATGTTAAATCCATGAAAGAAACCCAGGATAGTATCAGATACGGGCTGTATCAGGCGATGAACAGGATCATTATGGAGGAATCACCGGTGGTTGTTCTTTATTATGACCAGGTACTCCGGTTTTATCAGAAAAATATTCATGGTCTGGGTAATAATCCTTTGAATCTTTTAACCATTAAGCGTGTGAAAAAAGATTGAATGAAGGATTAGCATTCAAGTATTAATCCGTCATATGCCAGAAAAACATTTTCAGGCAATTCAGACTGAACCTGATGATGTAAACCCATTTGATGACTGATATGGGTTAAATAAGCAGCTTCGGGTTTTACCTGATCGATGATGGCAAGTGCTTCCTCAAGATTGAAATGAGAATAATGTTTGGCTTTGCGTAAGGCATTTAGAACCAGTATTTTAACATTTCTGAGTTTTTTAAGTTCAACCTCATCAATAAAGCTTGCATCGGTGATGTATACGAAGTCATTGATTCGGTATCCAAAGACTTCCATTTTATAATGAACAACTTCCACAGGCAATATATCCAGTGTACCAATCTGAAATAGCTGATTTGTAATCGGATGCAGATTCATATCCGGAACACCAGGGTAGCGTTCTTCTCCAAATGCATATGAAAAATCTTTTTCAACAATGTCTAAAACCTCCCGGCTTCCATAAATATCCATTGCCCGTTTTTGAAAATAATTGAATGCACGGATATCATCCAGTCCGCCAAGATGATCTTTGTGACCATGTGTAAGTAAAACAGCTTCCAGATGGGTTACATGATTTGTTAACATCTGCTGGCGAAAGTCAGGGCCGGTATCGATCACGATATTTTGGTTGTTTACCCCGATCAGCACAGAGGTTCTCAACCGTTTATCATGAGAATCTTCAGACCGGCAAACAGCACATTCACAAGTAATTACCGGTACACCCTGAGAGGTTCCGGTTCCTAAAAATAGTATACGCAATTTTTTGTAAATTTGGAAACTCAAAAGTAACAATAAACTGAATTATTATGCCGGTATTTCAAACCATCGATCCTTATAGCCTTGAAGGCAACATTTTTAAAATGCTGGATAAAGATTGGATGCTGCTAACTGCCGGGAATTCAGAATCTTATAATACGATGACTGCCAGTTGGGGTGGTTTTGGAATCCTTTGGAATAAAACAATTTGTTTTACCTTTATCCGTCCTCAAAGGTATACCTTTGAATTTGCTGAAAAGTATGATCAGTTTACATTGAGTTTTTTTAATGGAAACCACAGATCTGCCCTCAATCACCTGGGTAAGGTGAGTGGCCGCGACCGGGATAAAATCGGCGAAAGCGGTTTGATTCCCTACATTCTGCCGTCCGGAAGTGTTGGATTTGAAGAAGCAAATCTGATATTTGATTGCAGAAAACTTTATTATAATGATCTTTTATCCGAGAATTTTCTGGTTCCCGGGATAGAAGGCATGTATAAAAATCAGGATTATCACCGAATGTACATCGGCGAAATCAAAACAATTTTGAAATCAGAATAATATGCAGATAGTAGAAAGATTCAGAGAATATGTGGCTGCCAGGCAGTTAGCAAAGGAGCTTAAGGATATTCATCGTGAAAAAATCAATATCCCGCTGGAACAAGCCCGAAACATCGGAGTACTCTATTCGATAAATAATGAGGATACCTATAACCGTATCCTGAATTTTATCAAAACCATTAAATCTGATCAGCGAAGTGTTATCGGAATGGGGCTGTTGAACGAAAAGACAGTTCCTACCTATATCAACCAGACTGTATATAACAGTATTATTAACATTAAAGATTTGAATTGGTATTTAAAGCCTGTTAATCAGTATGTTAATAATTTTTACAACGAAAAATTTGATCTTTGTATCAATCTGAGTCTGGAAGAACATTACCCGCTTCATTACATTATGGCGCATTGCACAGCCAAATTTAAAGCCGGGAAATATTCGGAACGTTACAAAGATTGTTATGATCTGATGATAAAACCGGAAGATTCAATGAATCAGCAGGATTTTATAACCAACATGATGCATTACCTTGATATTATAAACAGAAGCTAATATGAACTCACTTTTTACCGGTACAGGGGTCGCGCTGGTAACCCCATTTCTTGAAAACAGCCAAGTCGATTTTATTGCCCTCGAAAAGCTTGTAAATCATTGTATTAACGGAGGTGTTGAGTATCTGGTCGTTATGGGAACAACCGGAGAATCAGCTACCCTGAATAAAGATGAAAAAGCAGCCATCATACGGAAAGTTGTTCTGGTAAACAATGGCAGAGTTCCTCTGGTACTGGGTGTTGGCGGAAATTGTACTTCAGATGTGGTCAATGCTTTATCTGAAACTGATTTTACCGGCTATAGTGCCATTTTATCTGTATGTCCTTATTACAATAAACCAACGCAGGAAGGGATATATCAGCATTATAAAATGATTGCTGAAAATTCGCCTTTACCCGTAATTCTCTACAATGTTCCGGGTCGGACCGGAGTGAATATGTTGCCAGCCACAACACTGAGGCTGGCCCGTGATTTTCAAAACATTATCGCCGTAAAGGAGGCCAGCGGTAACCTGGCTCAGATCATGGAAATCGTTCAGAATAAGCCCGATTCATTTCTTGTAATTTCCGGGGATGACAATCTTACCATGCCCATCGTTTTAAGTGGTGCCGCAGGTGTAATATCTGTTGTGGCCAATGCATATCCGAAAGAATTCTCGGAAATGGTCAGACAATCTCTGAATATGAATGTTGTTGAAGCCCGGGAAATTCATTATAAACTTCTGAATTTCATGAACTTCATTTTCATGGATGGGAGTCCGGGTGGTGTTAAAATAGCACTGGATGAGATGGCGGTTTGTAAACCTGTTGTCAGACTCCCGCTTGTGCAGGTTAACACCTCTGTCAGGCAGTTAATTCTGGATTTTGTAAAATCATTTTCATAAGTATGAAATTTTTTAACATACTGATATTCTGTGTTTTATCAGTATCAGCTTTTAGTCAGACTTTAACTGATTTTGGTGTTGAAACAGAACAGCTTCTTCAGAGTCGGGGACTCATTTATTTTAAGACAGAGATTCACACGAAAGAAGAAATCAGTCTGTTGACCAATTTAGTTTCCATTGACAAAGTAAAGGGGCTTACTGTATTTGCTTATGCCAACAGAAAAGAACTGAAGGCACTCATCGCTGCCGGTTATTCCTTTTCGCTCTTACCCGATCCGGGATTGAATCCGGACGCCGAAATGAGGGATATTGTTGATTTGAGTCAGCCACAGCTTTGGAATTATTATCCGACATACAGTGCTTATGAAAGTCTGATGGCGCAATTCCAGGCCAATTATCCGGGGCTGTGTAACATTGATACGATAGCGGTATTGGCAAGTGGCCGGAAAATTCTGGTTGCCAGGATTTCTGATAACGTTAATGTAAAAGAAAATGAACCGCAGTTCCTGTATGTTTCCACCATTCACGGTGATGAAACAACAGGGTATATTTCAATGCTTCATCTGATTGATTATCTGCTTGTTAATTACAATGTTCTGCCTAAAACCACCAATCTGGTTAACAATATTGAAATCTGGATTTGTCCGGATATGAACCCGGATGGAACCTATTATGGTGGAAATAGTACAGTTGCCAATGCGGTTCGGTATAATGCAAACGGGGTAGACCTCAACCGGAATAGTCCGGATCCGCAAAACGGACCGCATCCGGATGGTAATGCCTGGCAACCGGAGAATATTGCCATGATGGCTTTTGCTTCTGCCAATAATTTTACAATGTCAGTAAATTTTCATGGTGGAGCAGAACTGGTGAACTATCCCTGGGATACCTGGCCAACACTGGCTGCTGATGATGCCTGGTGGCAGTATGTAAGTCATGAATATGCAGATACTGTTCATGCTAATGCTCCTGCAACTTATATGGATGGTTACGACAATGGAATAACAAATGGGTACGACTGGTATGAAGTAAACGGAGGCCGTCAGGATTACATGAATTATTTCCATCAGTGCCGCGAAGCCACCATCGAAATTTCCAATACCAAAAATCCCCAGGCCAGTCAGCTT
>CAYLTH010000001.1:24862-35276 GCA_964386485.1 uncultured Bacteroidales bacterium
GGGAAGCTTTGCTTTTAGTGGTCTTTTACCCGGATTGTATCAGCTTGATATTTCGACAAGCCTTGCTGGCGGTGGCTATAATTCAACGGATGCCCTGGCCATTTTAAAACATTTCGTTTCCATGGCAATTCTTACCGGTCTCAACCGTAAGGCAGCTGATGCAGATAACTCTACCCAGATTAACAGCATCGACGCACTTCTTGTACAAAAGCGTTTTGTATCTTTAATTACCTCGTTTCCGGCTGGTGACTGGTTGTTTGATTTGCCGGTTACTGTGACACTGGGTGCACAGAATTTAGCTCTTCCTGTTAAGGCGATCTGCACCGGAGATGTTAATGCATCCTGGACTCCATAAATTTTGATAACTCAGGCAACAATTCCCAATAAAACTGTCTCATAGAAAACAAATAATTCATTCCATGAAAAATCTACTCACGCTCCTGGTCTTGCTATGCGGACTCAACTTTGCTTACTCCCAGAACCCGGCTGCTGCTGATCAGTTGCAAAACAGGGGAGAAGTCTATTTCTCGGTTACCATCCCGGATCCTTCTCTTGTCAATTCATTAAGTAAAGTAATTTCGATTGCAGGTTTTCATGAAGACCAGGTTTTGGCATATGCCAATAAAAAAGAATTTGCCCGCTTTTTAACCTTAGGAATAGATTATCAGGTACTTACTCCGCCTTCTCTGCGCGAAAAAGCGCCCATGAAAGAGTATATTGATCCGAAAGCTCCGGATGCCTGGGATTATTATCCAACATATTCAGGCTATGAAACACTCATGGCGCAGTGGGAAAGTCAGTATCCTGCACTTTGTAAGGTTGTTACAATTGGTGTTTTACAAAGCGGACGTAAGTTGCTGGCTGTCAGGATTTCTCAGAATGTTGATTCTGCAATGAATAAACCACAGTTCCTGTATACCTCCAGTATACATGGTGATGAGATCAGCGGATATGTTACGATGCTTCATTTTATTGATTATCTGCTTACGAATTATGGTACCAATGCCAAGGTTACCAACCTGGTGAACAATATTGATATCTTCATTAATCCGCTTGCGAACCCTGACGGAACTTATGCAGGAGGAAATTCTACAGTGAACGGATCAACACGGGGAAATGCCAACAATATTGATATGAACAGGAATTATCCGGATCCCCAGAATGGACCCCATCCGGATGGCAATGCATGGCAGCCAGAAACCGTTTTCTTTATGGACTTTGCAGCAACACATCAATTCGTTATGGGAGCCAATTTCCATTGTGGAGCTGAAGTTTTAAATTATCCGTGGGATACTTATTCTCAATTGCATCCGGATGACAGTTGGTGGTTCCGGATCAGCAGAGCATACGTGGATACGGTTCATCTTTATTCTCCGGCTTCTTATTTCAATGATTTAAACAATGGAGTTACCAATGGATATGCCTGGTATGAAATTGATGGCGGACGTCAGGATTATATGAATTATTTTCATTTCTGTCGTGAGATCACCAACGAAATCTCCAACAATGGCATACCTTCAGCCAACTCTTTAACAAACATCTGGAATTACAATTATCGTTCATTGTTGAATTATCTTCAGGAAAGCCTTTATGGAGTACGTGGAATTGTAACCGATTCGATCACCGGAGCACCGCTGAAAGCCAAAGTATTTATTACAGGTCATGACCACGACAGTTCTCATGTCTATTCCTTTTTACCGGTTGGCAATTATCACAGACCTTTATATCCCGGAACCTATAACATTACTTTCAGCAAAAGCGGATATTATCCAAAGACACTTACCGGGCTTATTGTAACAAATTTCAACACGAATATTCAGGACGTGCAATTGGTTCCGATCAGTGCCGGGATTGATGCAGTGGATAATTATCAGACGCTGAATGTTTCTCCCAATCCGGCCAGCGATTTCGTTATGGTTTCATCTCCGGCTGAATTTAAAGGAGAATCTGAACTACAGTTGGTGAATGTAAATGGACAGACCGTACTAACTGAAAAAATAAAAGGGGAAAAGCTTTCGACTGCTTATCCCCTTTATCTGGGAAGTTTACCATCCGGGCTTTATATGCTCCGGTTTACAAATGCTTCAACTTCAATGTCTAAGAAATTGATTATTAAATAATTAATTACTTACTTTGGGCAATACTGCATTGGCATAAACGCCTGCATCCAGTTTCTCTTTAATCTGAGAGAAGGCATCGATGGTGTATTCAACATCTTCCAGTGTATGGGCGGCAGTCGGAATTATCCGGATCATCATCACGCCTTTGGGAACAACAGGGTAGGTCACGATGGATGCAAAAACATTGTGATTTTCACGCAGATCATACAATAAATTCGTGGCTTCATTAACAGTTCCATGAAGAAATACCGGAGTAACGGGGCTCAGACCTTCTCCAATATCGAATCCTTTGTCCCTTAAGCCGGTCTGAATTGCTTTCACAATTACCCAGAGTTTCTCACGCAATTCGGGCATTGTGCGGATCATATCCAGGCGCTTCAGTGCACCGATAACCATTGGCATGGGGAGTGACTTTGCATAGGTTTGTGAACGCATGTTGTAGCGCAGGTATTGGGTAATATTTTCATCCGTTGCAACAAATGCACCGATTCCGGCCATGGATTTGGCAAATGTGCCGAAATAGACATCAATACCATCCTGCATATGCATGTGTTCTCCGGTACCGGCACCCGTTGCACCCATGGTTCCAAATCCATGTGCATCGTCAACCAGTAAGCGGAAATTGTATTTTTCTTTCAGACGATTGATTTCACTCAATTTACCGAGATCACCAACCATTCCGTAAACACCTTCTGTAATCACAAGGATACCACCACCGGTTTCATCGGTAATCTTTTTGGCACGTTCGAGTTCCTTTTCGAGGTTCTCCATATTATTATGGGGATAAACAAAGCGTTTACCGAAATGCAGACGAACACCATCAATAATGCAGGCATGCGCATCCGAATCGTACACAATAACATCACGACGGTCGACAAGCGAATCAATAATGGAAACCATGCCCTGGTAGCCGTAATTCAGCAGGAAAGAATCCTGTTTACCAACAAAGGCGGCCAGTTCCGCTTCGAGTTGCTCATGGAACTTAGTCTGTCCCGACATCATACGGGCACCCATCGGATAAGCCATTCCATATTCGGCTGCTGCCTTTGCATCGGCTTCACGTACTTCCGGATGGTTAGCCAGTCCAAGGTAGTTGTTTAAGCTCCATACCAATCGTTCTCTGCCTCGGAATATCATCCGGGTCGAAATTTCTCCTTCCAGCTTTGGAAATGCGAAATACCCATGCGCCATTTTGTAATACTGTCCCAATGGCCCCATGTTTTTTGCAACTTTGTCAAAAATGTCCACGTTCGTCGTTTTTGTTTGATCTTTATTGAATGAGGCTGCAAAGATACATGCTTCTTAAACAAAGTCTAATTTTTTGGGTTATTAGGTTATGAACCAATTATCCACCACAAGCCCATCCCAAACAATACGAATTTTCTGGTTCCGGCGAGACTTACGCTTAGACGACCAGTGTGGACTTTCTCAGGCTTTGGAAGGAGAGGAGCCGGTACTGCCGGTTTTTATCTTCGATACCCATATTCTCAGTGATCTGCCCGACAAATCAGACAGGCGGTTGTCATTTATTCACAAACAACTGATTAATATTCAGCATGAATTGCAAAAATCCGGTTCAGGTTTATTGGTTTTATATGGCGATCCGGAACAGATTTTTCAAAGGTTAATCAGCGATTACAAGGTTTCCGCGGTGTATTGCAATCATGATTATGAACCCTATGCCATCATTCGGGACGAAAAAATCAGGGCATTATTGGATGAAAAAAACATCCGTTTTCTGACGTTCAAGGATCAGGTTATATTTGAAAAAGATGAAATTCTTAAACCAGACGGAAATCCCTACACGATTTTTACTCCCTACAGCAAGGTTTGGAAAAGTCGGTTTACACAAGACAGCGTAGAAGAATATTCACTGAATTTAAACAATCTTTTATGTGGAGTATCTTCTGGAATCCCAACTCTTGAATCAATTGGTTTTCAGGATATTTCATTTGATTTCCCATCAATAGAAATTCCGGAATCACGCATTTTTGCTTATGGTAAAACCAGAGATATCCCGTCTGTTCAGGGCACAAGTGGCTTAAGTACACAGCTTCGGTTTGGGACTATCAGCATCCGCAAGCTTGTTAAGATTGCAGCAGGTATGAATGAGACATTTCTGAACGAACTCATCTGGCGGGAGTTTTTTATGAGTATTTTATTTCAATTTCCTCATGTTGTTACGCAGTCGTTTAAACCTAAGTATGACCGGATTCAATGGCTTAATCGTGAGCAGGACTTTTCAGCATGGAAGGAGGGAAGAACCGGAATTCCGCTGGTTGATGCCGGCATGCGGGAGCTGAATCAAACCGGTTTAATGCACAACAGGGTGCGCATGGTGACCGCCAGTTTTCTGTGCAAACATCTGTTGGTTGACTGGCGTCTCGGGGAAGCATATTTTGCGTCAAAACTGCTTGATTACGAACTCTCCTCCAACAATGGAAACTGGCAATGGGCCGCAGGAACAGGTTGTGATGCAGCACCTTATTTTCGGGTATTTAATCCGATACTTCAACAGGAAAAGTTTGATCCTGAATTTCGATATGTTAAAAATTGGATACCAGAATTCAATACAAAAAGTTACCCGGAACCAATTGTTAATCTGAAGGAAGCAAAGGACCGATGCCTCACCGCATATAAGAAAGCAATCAATCAGGATTAAATGAAATTACTTAAACCAAAGACACTGACATCGCACTGCAAAAATGGCAGATGCACAATATTTCAGCCTTTATCCCTGTTCATTGCAGAAAAGAACTAATTTTGCTCTCTTAAATTTTATTTTCCGTAATTATGTCAGGATTCTACAAAGCCGTTTTATTTTTTAGTCTGATTTCGACACAAATCGTTCAAGCCCAATGGGTTACACAATCTGTTGGATTTACCGGTCCTAAAAGCATACAAAACATTTCTGCACCGGATGCCAACACCGCATGGCTGAGTTCAAACGAAGGTTTCCCCTTTGTTTTAACCCGTGATTTTGCCCGTACTGTAAATGGAGGAACTAATTGGAATACAGGCGTTGTCGGGTCTGATAATAACCTGTATATCAACGGTATTTATGCTTGTGATGCTTTGAATGCCTGGGCGTGTATGGCGAATCTGGCAGATACCGGAGGATACATTTATCACACAACAAACGGAGGTCAGAACTGGGTTCGTCAGGATTCTGCCATTTTTCATAACAAACCTGTATTTGTTCATTTCTGGAATGCAGATACCGGTATTTGTATTGGCAATCCTTATCAGAATTATTTTGAAATATTCACCACAATAGATGGTGGGGCAGACTGGGAAGCATTACCACAGACCCAGATGCCCGGCGCATTGGATGAGCATTTTCTGAGCCCGTCATCTGTATTTATTTTTGATGATCAGATCTGGTTTGGCGGATATACCCAGGGACGTATTTATTATTCAGATAACCGTGGACAGGATTGGAGTATTATTCCTTTTCCTGAAGATGTTGTTTCCTATGTTGCTTTCCGCGATACCATTGGTTTTGGTGCCTTCCTGGATCCTGCCAATAATAATAGCCAGCTATATAAAAGTTTAGATAAAGGACAGTCCTGGACTAAACTCAATGCTACCAACCTGATGAATCCTTTCAGAATGGCTTATATATCCGGAACGCCGGGAACCCTTATCAGCTCCGGACTTAACAATCTTATGATTTCCAATAACTGGGGCGAAAACTGGGATCTCATGCAAGGCCCTTCAACAAATCCATCCTCTCTTTATCCGGCTGTCGCTTTTATTGATAATACCCATGGATGGCTTGGTGGTCAGGTGAATAGCAGTTCTCAGGGTGGTGTTTATAAGTATACCGGTCCGGCCCTGACTGTTCCTGGTCTTGATTCGGATAATGTATCTTTCCGGATTTTTCCAAATCCTGCCTCCGGTAGCATGACAATAGAATTGAATACAGAGCGTTCTCTGCCCGTTACAGCTCAACTCATGGAAATCAGTGGAAAAATTGCCGGCTCCTGGAGTTTTACCTCCGGAATTGAAACCCTGCATTATCCCGTAAACCTTGATGGTATTCAGAGTGGAATTTATATTCTGAAACTGAGTATTGGAGATGTAATATCGTTTAACAAGCTGATTGTTAAATAGATATAATTTGTAATATCGAATGAATTAATTTGTATCTTTGCGCCCATGTTTAAAAAAGGCATTATTTTTCTGTTTTTTCTTGTCGTCGTCGGACTGAGTTCTTGTCGGAATTACCAGAAGTTGCTCAAATCCAACGATTACGAAAAAAAGTATCAGGCCGGTGTTGAATATTTTCAGGGAGGGAACTATTATCGCGCCCTCCAGTTATTCGACCAGGTTATCCCATTTATGCGGGGTACTGAGAAGGCGGAAACAATTTACTACTATACTGCCCAATGTTACTTCGAACAGAATGACAACATTCTGGCCAGTTATTATTTTAAAACCTTTGCCAAGAACTATCCGAACAGCAAATATGCAGAAGAATGTATGTACATGAATGCCTATTGCAAATTTCTGGATTCTCCGCAACCCAGTCTGGATCAGACCAATACCATGGAAGCCATGCAGGAATTGCAGTTGTTTATCAATATGTATCCAAACAGTGAACGTATTCCGAAATGCAATGAATTAATGGATATTTTGCGCGCTAAGGTAGAGATGAAGGAGTATGAGATTGCACGACTTTATTTCAAAATGCAGGATTATCAGGCAGCGATAACATCATTTAAAAACCTGTATAAAGATTTCCCGGATACAAAATTTAAAGAAGATATACTTTTTCTGACCCTGAAATCATACTATCTTTATGCCATGAACAGTGTTCCTTCAAAAAAACAGGAACGCTTTAAAGGAGCGCTGGAAGCCTATGATACGTTTATGACGTTCTATCCGAACAGCAGCTATAAAAAAGAGGCTGATGAATTAAAAACAGCATCGGCCAAAGAATTACAACCCGCAATTCAATAAATTATAATATACCATGGATTACAAAAAAATCAAAACCGATAATGTTGCCATAACCCGTAATGTGGTTGATTTCGACAGCCCTACCGGTAATCTTTATGAAAGTATTTGTATTGTCAGCAAAAGAGCCAATACAATCGGACTGGAATTAAAGGAAGAATTGAACCGTAAAATCTCTGAATTTACGACTACTACCGATAATCTCGAAGAAGTATTCGAAAACAGGGAACAGATCGAGATTGCACGCTATTATGAGCAAATCCCGAAACCTACTTTGCTATCGATTCACGAATGGCTTCATGGCAATATTTACTACCGGAACCCGGTAAAAGAAGAATCCGGAAGCAATTTCTAAAACTGCTTGCCAATGTTGCATGGAAAGAAGATATTACTCGGTGTAACCGGTAGCATCGCTGCCTATAAAGCAGCCGGGCTTATCCGTCTTTTCATTAAGGAAGGTGCTGATGTACAGGTAGTTATGAGTAAATCAGCCACCGATTTTATTACTCCGCTTACGCTTTCAACTTTATCAAAACGACCAGTTTTGATTGAACCATTTCATTCCTCAACAGGAGAATGGTACAGCCATGTTGATTGGGCACTTTGGGCTGATTTTTTTCTGATCGCACCATTAACTGCCAATACCCTGGCTAAACTGGCCAATGGTCAGGCTGATAACTTACTGGTAGCCATTTATCTGGCTGCCCGTTGCCCTGTATTCTTTGCCCCGGCTATGGATGTAGATATGTTCGAACATCCTTCAACCCAAAAAAATATCAGCATCCTTGAAGGATATGGCAATATTCTGATTCCACCTCAGGTTGGAGAACTGGCCAGTGGCTTGTCTGGTAAAGGAAGGCTTGATGAACCCGAAAATATCGTAGGTTTTCTGCAAGACTGGTTCAAAAAAAAAAGCCCGCTAACGAATAAAGTTGCCCTTGTAACGGCAGGCCCGACCTTTGAAAGAATAGATCCTGTACGTTTTATTGGAAATTTCTCATCCGGGAAAATGGGATTTGCAATCGCCGAAACCCTTGCTGAACAAGGAGCACGGGTTATTCTTATCAGCGGTCCGACTGCCTTAACAACCACGCATACCTCAATTGAACTTCACCACGTTGAATCAGCTGCAGAAATGCATGAGGCCTGTATGCGGTTTCAACCGGAGTCTGATGTCATCGTAATGGCTGCTGCCGTAGCAGATTACACCCCGGCAACAGTTTCTGATCAGAAATTAAAGAAAGAATCCGGAATACCTTTACTCGAATTGAAACCTACCGTTGATATTCTGGCTGATTTGGGAAGTCATAAAATAACAGGACAGATGCTGGTTGGGTTCGCATTGGAAACGCATGATGCTCTGGAACATGCTCAAAAAAAACTGCAAAACAAAAACCTTGATTTGATCGTTCTTAACAGTCTCGAGGACCAGGGTGCCGGTTTTGGTGTTGACACAAATAAAATTACGATTATTGATAAACACAAAAATATTCAGACATATTCTCTTAAATCAAAAAAGGAAGTAGCCCTGGATATTGTTAACAAAATCAATGATTTATTAAATTTCTAAAATTGTAGTATGAAAATAATATCCGCCATTCTGATCCTGATGCTGGCCTCAATTACGGGCAGTGCGCAGGAATTTATCTGCCAGATCAGTGTTTCATCGCCCCAGGTTCAGGGTTCTGATCGAACAGTTTATCAGGAGATGCAACAGCAATTGTACGAATTTGTAAACAGTCAGAAATGGACCAATTATGAATTCCGGCATGAAGAGAAGATTGAATGTACCATGATGATTACCGTAAGCGACAGAATATCAACCGATGAATTCAAAGGAACCATCAACATTCAGCTTCGCCGACCGATTTATAAGACATCTTATAACAGTGTAGTATTGAATTATATTGACAAGGACTTTCAGTTTAAATATCTGGAGGGACAAAATCTGGAGTTCAATGAAAATACCTATACATCGAATTTAACCTCAACAATCGGTTTTTATATTTACATGTTTTTGGGGCTGGACTTCGATACCTATTCCAAAAATGGAGGTACACCATATTACCAGAAAGCTCAAAACATCGTAAACTCTGCTCAGAATTCACCTGAACGTGGATGGAAAGCTTTTGAAACCTTAAAAAACCGCTACTGGATGGTTGAGAATCTTTTAAATCCCAAATATGCCGGACTGCGGGATTTTCTTTACAAATACCATCGGACCGGACTGGATGTAATGACAGAAAACATGGATATTGGCCGTTCTGCCATCAGTGAAAGCATCGATTTACTGAAAATGGTTAACCGCGAGCAACCCGGGTTATTTGCACTTCAGCTGTTTTTAGAAGCGAAAGGGGATGAGCTTGTGAATATCTTCAGTCAGGCATCACCCATGGATAAAACCAGGGTTGTAAATACCTTAAAAGAAATTGACCCTGCCAATAGTCAGAAATATCAAAAAATTCTGTCCCCGACTCCTTAATGCTCCAGCATCTATATATCGAGAATTATGCACTTATTCAGCGGTTGGAAATTAATTTTCAATCAGGATTCAGTGTTATTACGGGTGAAACAGGAGCCGGGAAATCTATTTTATTGGGCGCACTCGGTCTCATTTTAGGTGAACGGGCTGACGTTTCTGCCTTACTCGATAAAAATACCAAATGCATAGTTGAAGGCCGGTTTGATCTCGAAAAAGAGGTTTTCCTGCCGTTTTTTCAGGAAAATGACCTCGACTTTGAACCCCTTAGTATACTGCGCCGGGAAGTAAATCCTGCAGGAAAATCACGCGCATTTATCAATGATACTCCTGTAAATCTGAATGTTTTAAAAGCATTGGGGAATCAGTTAGTCGATATTCACAGTCAGCATGAAAACCTGTTGTTGAAAGAAGCTGGTTTTCAAATGGCTGTGATTGATCATTATGCCGACAATCAACCCTTTCTAAAACACTATCATTCAGAATATCAGCATTTACAAAAGTTAAAGAACTCTTTTGAAAAACTGGCTGAACAGGAAAAACAATCCCGTATTGATGAGGATTATTACCGTTTTCAGGTAAATGAACTGGTACAGGCACGACTTGAATCTGGAGAAATTGGCAGGCTTGAAGCTGATAATGAACTATTTAGCCATTCAGAAGAAATAAAAGATGCCCTAAATAAGGCGATCCGTATATTTCATCATACCGAACCTTCCTTACTGGATCAGCTGAGTGAAGCAAAAGATGTGCTGGAAGATTTTTCGGGTTTTACACCTGAATTACAGGAAATTGTGCAGCGGTTACAATCCGGGTTTATTGAACTGAAGGATATTGGTTCAGACCTGGAACG
>CAYLTH010000001.1:35376-41463 GCA_964386485.1 uncultured Bacteroidales bacterium
AGCGGTTACAATCCGGGTTTATTGAACTGAAGGATATTGGTTCAGACCTGGAACGGCTTGAGTCTCATATTCATTATGACCCGGAATCACTAGAGAATATACGTCAGCGTCTGGATGTTTTGTATTCTCTGCAGAAAAAACACAGACTGGCACACCCGGATGAACTGATAATGCTACGGGATGAATTGGAACAAAAACTCGAAAGCATTGAACATCTCAATGATTCAATAGCTATTCTGCAGCAGGAAATTGTTCAACAGGAAACGAAAGTTGATCTGTTAGCAGAAGAACTTCATCTTCGGAGAAAAAACATAATCCCTGATTTTTCGGAGCGTATCACAGGCATTCTCAGACGGCTTGGTATTCCGGATGCCCGTTTTCATGCGATGATTGAAAAATCGGATCAGTCTGGTCACTCTGGTAAGGATAGGATACAGTTTTTGTTCAATGCCAATAAAGGCGGGGAAACCGGAGAGATTTCGAAAATCGCCAGTGGGGGAGAACTTTCCCGCATTATGCTCACCCTGAAGTCTGTTGTTGCTGAAAAACTGGTGCTCCCAACTGTTATTTTCGATGAGATAGATATGGGCGTTTCTGGAAAAACTGCTGATATGGTTGGTTCCATATTGCAGGAGATGTCATCCGGAAAGCAATTAATTGTTATAACCCATCTTCCGCAAATTGCTGCAAAAGGAACAACACATCTGTTTGTTTACAAGGAAACGGGTACTTCATTCACACACAGTACAATACGAATATTGGATCCGAATGAAAGGGTAGAAGAGATTGCCCGATTGATCAGCGGGGAATCAATAACAAAGGCTGCATTGACAACTGCACATGAACTTTTAGCCAACAATTCACAATTTTAGTTGTTAAACTTTATAATCATTAATTATTCAATATGGGACACAACCTACTCCAGGGTAAAAAGGGTATTATTTTCGGTGCTTTGAATAACATGTCCATTGCATGGAAAGTAGCTGAAAAAGTTCACGAAGAAGGTGGCCAGTTTGTTCTAACCAATACACCTCTTGCAGAACGCATGGGTGAGATTGATGAACTGGCAGCCAAAACAGGCTCCATCGTTGTTTTAGCCGATGCAACATCTGTTGATGACCTGAACAATCTGCTCAAAACTGCAATGGATCACTTTGGTGGTAAAATTGATTTTATTCTGCACTCCATCGGAATGTCGATGAATGTGAGGAAAAAACTGACTTACGATAATATCAACTATGATTATCTGCAGAAAACGATTGATGTTTCTGCGATATCATTGCATAAAGTTCTTCAGTGTGCCCGTAAACAGGATGCTATTAATGACTGGGGTTCCGTGGTTGCTTTATCTTATATTGCAGCACAGCGTACGTTGTTTGGCTACAATGATATGGCAGATGCCAAAGCCATGCTTGAATCAATAGCCAGAAGCTTCGGTTATATTTACGGTCGTGATAAAAAAATCAGAATCAACACGATATCCCAGTCTCCAACCATTACAACAGCCGGTGCCGGGGTGAAAGGAATGGAAAACCTGATCGATTTTACCGAACGGATGTCACCTTTGGGAAATGCTTCTGCTGATGAATGTGCCGATTATGTAATTACCTTGTTCTCAGACCTCACTAGAAAAGTAACCATGCAGAATCTCTTTCACGATGGTGGATTCAGCAGTATGGGGATGAGCTACAAAGCAATGTATGTTTACAATAAGAGTCTGGAAGAATGTCCGGATTGTGACGATTAATCCGGTTTTGTAAAGTTGATCGTGTAGCCATAAACTACTTTTGGCGGTGCCGGACTGTCTTTTATGTCGGGTTTGCTCTGAACGTAATTGTATTTTAATCCTTGTTTGGTTTCATTCAGATTGAATCCGATTGTTGTTTTCATGGAGGATACCAATCGCATTCCCCTGTTGGATACTTTATTGTATGACAATAGTTTAACAACACGAATAGCCTCTTCATCACATCCGTATCCTATCCCTTTTATGATGTGGGCATCGATTACTTCTCCGTTATCATTCACCTGATAACCAAGATATACTTTTCCTTCAATTTTATGTTTAAGTGCCTCCTCAGGATATCGCAGGTTTTCGCGTATAAATTCCTGAAAAGCTGATTTACCTCCGGGATACAAAGGCAGGTTTAAGAATTTTTTAGATTTTTTATCTTTTTTCATGCAGTTGGGTTACGTAATATCTTATTGATCCGACTGCAAAAATAGGCATTTATGAGTCATCTGCCGGCTGTCTGTAACTTTTGTAATAAGAGAATAATTAGTACATTTGCCCCTTGTTGAAAAAACCGAGAATTAATCAAATCTATATTGTTCTATGAGAATAATCGTCTGTATCAGTAATGTACCTGATACCACTACGAAAATTAAACTTACTCCGGATCAAAAAAGTATTGAATCTGCCGGAATACAGTGGGTTATTAACCCCTGGGATGAATTGTCATTAACCCGTGCCCTTGAATTAAAGGATGATGCAGGTAATGCTGTAAATCAGGTAACTGTAGCCCATGTTGGACTTACATCGGCAGATCCGACTATCCGGAAAGCCCTGGCCATTGGTGCAGATGATGCAATTCGGGTTAATGCTGATGCAAGTGATGCGTATTTTACTGCTTTTCAACTTGCAGAGGCTTTAAAATCAGAAAGTTATGACCTGGTGATGTGTGGTATCGAATCAAGCGATCATAATGGCAGTGCAGTAGGAGGGATGTTATCCGAATTTCTCAATATTCCTTCTGTTTCTGCCGTTTCCGGACTTCAGGTTGAGAACGACTCCTTTATTCTGAATCGTGAAATTGATGGCGGTAAGGAAGTGGTTGCTGTAAAAAATCCAATGGTAGCCATTGTTCAGAAAGGAATTGCCAAAGAACCCAGGATTGCCTCGATGCGTGGTATTATGACTTCCAGAACAAAAGTTATTAAAGTAGTTGAGCCTGTTGCCGCGGATGCCCTTACCAGTCTGGTGAGCTATGCGACACCAGCTGCCCGTGCTGCCTGTCGCTTTGTTGATGCTGAAAATCCAAAGGAGCTGGTCGATCTGCTCCAAAATGAAGCCAAAGTATTTTAACCACAGTAGTAACGATTAATTTATATTATATGTCTGTTTTAGTCTATACAGAAAATTGGGACGGAAAATTTAAAAAACTCAGTTTTGAGCTCGTTTCCTACGCCAGTAAACTTGCCGAAATGATGAATACCAGTGTTTGTGCTTTATCCATTGGCAATGTTGACAGCAGCGAACTTGAATTATTGGCTGACTATGGTGCTGATAAAATTGTTCAGATTCCGGTTCCTTTCGCTAATACTCTTGATAATCAATTGTATACATCAATTATTGCATCAATTGCTACTACAGAAAGTGCTGAAGTATTGGTACTTGCCAACAACAATTCAGGGAAAGCAATTGCTCCGCGTTTAAGTGTAAAACTGAAAGCAGGGCTTGGTGCCGGTGTCGGTAAATTGCCGGTCAGTCTGAGTCCGTTTGTGGTTTACAAGAAAGCCTATTCAGGAAATGCATTCTCCAATATCCAGATCAATTCATCCATTAAAGTTTTGACTTTGTCTCAGAATTCGTTTGGAGTCATTGAAAACAAGAGAACTCCAGTAATTGAAACCTCCGGTATTACGGTCGATTCAAGTCTGCTGAAAACCGAATTACGGGATGTTCAGAAACAAAGCGGAAAGATTCTCATTACAGATGCCGAAATCGTTGTTTCAGGCGGAAGAGGAATGAAGAGCCCTGATAATTGGGGGCCGCTTCTTGATCTTGCAACTTTGTTGGGTGCTGCAACAGCCTGTTCACGTCCTGTTTCTGATGAAGGCTGGCGTCCTCACGAAGAACATACCGGCCAAACCGGAAAAATTATTGCTCCAAATTTGTACATAGCAATAGGTATTAGTGGTGCAACCCAGCATATTGCAGGGGTTAGTTCCTCCAAATTTATTGTGGCGATCAATTCGGATAAAGATGCTCCCATTTTCGAAGCCGCGAATTACGGAATCATTGGAGATGCTTCAAAAGTTTTACCTAAACTTGTTGAAGCTGTAAGGGAAGTAAAAAATAAATAGGTGCCAGACCATTTGGCAGCTCATTATTTATTATGAAACAAATTCTTTTTTCTATAAGCCTTGTGGCTACGTTTGGTGTATTAGCCTATACGATCAGACGACTCATGTTATACTTTAAACTCACTAAACCTGCTTTCCCCATAACTGAAATTGGAAAAAGAATTGGTATTACCCTGCGTGTGGCAATTTTTCAATCAAAGATCTTAAGAAGACCTGTATTAGGATTTATACATGCCCTCGTTTTCTGGGGATTTCTTGTCATTCTTTTCGGAACCATTGAAATGGTATTTGACGGCATCACCGGTACTGAGCGTGTTTTATCCCTGCTGGGTTGGTTCTACAATTTCATTTCGGCATCCGGTGATATTTTTGCATTGATCGTTGCCATTGCGATAATTGTCTTTCTTTTTCGCAGGATATTCATGAATGTTCGCCGGTTTAGCGGCATCGAAATGAAACACACCTCACATCTTGATGCCAACATTGCGCTTACAATGATCTTGTTTCTGATGATTTCGTTGCTGGGAATGAATGCAGCCTATGTTAAAATCGTACAGGCACATGCGGCCGTTCAACATGGATTATATCCTGTAAGTATCTACTTTTCAGGTGTTTTTCCTGACAGTACTGCTTTGTTCTGGTATGAATTCTTCTGGTGGTTCCATATTCTGCTGATATTCCTGTTCATCAATATTCTTCCGTATTCGAAGCACTTTCATGTTATCATGTCGGTACCGAATGTGTTCTTTTCCAGATTATATCCTCTGGGGAAAATTCCGAATATGGACTCTATTACCAGGGAAGTCAAGCTTATGATGAACCCGGAAACTGCTTTTGCCGCTGCAGAGCCCGGAACTGAAATCCAGCGCTTTGGAATCAGGGATGTGGAAGACGTTAGCTGGAAAAACTACATGGACAGCCTGACTTGTACAGAATGTGGACGCTGTACCTCGGTTTGCCCGGCCAATATCACCGGAAAGAAACTATCTCCCCGGAAAATTATTATGGATGTTCGGGCCCGGATGAAAGAAAAAGGTCCGGGGATGTTGCGTAACGGTAAGGATTATTCTGATCAGAAAGCACTTCTCCGGGATTATATTTCTGAAGAAGAACTTTGGGCCTGTACAACCTGCAATGCTTGTGCTCAGGAATGTCCGGTTAACATAAATCAGCCAATCCTGATCATGGATATGCGCCGTTTTCTTGTTTTAGAAGAAGGTTCAGCACCCGGAGAATTAAAAGCTGTTTTCAACAATATCGAAAATAATGGCGCTCCCTGGCAGTATAGCCAGGAAGACCGTTTGCTTTGGACCAAAGATCTGACACTCAACATTCACTAATTTACTCGGAATACGATGGAAACGAAACAGATTGTTGTCCCGGTAATGGCAGATTTAGCTGCAAAGGGTGAAAAACCGGAATTTCTTTTTTGGGTTGGATGCGCAGGTGCTTATGATGATCGATACAAAAAAGTAGTAAGAGCATTTACAAAAATACTTACCCACCTGAACATACAGTATGCTGTTCTGGGGAAGGAAGAAAGTTGTACAGGAGATCCTGCACGCCGGGCCGGAAACGAAATGCTGTATCAGATGCAGGCCATGCAGAATATTGAGATTTTCAGGATGTATGACATCAAAAAAATTCTCACAACCTGCCCGCACTGTTTTAATATTTTTAAAAACGAATATCCAGACTTAGGATCTGATTTTGAGGTATTTCACTATACTACATTCCTTTCAGAATTGATGAATGAAGGGAAACTGAAACTTCAGGACAGTGCCATTGATTTAATGGAAAAGAAAATCACTTTTCATGATCCTTGCTATTTAGGTCGGGGCAATGGCATTTATGAAGAACCGCGTGAAATAATTAAACGTCTCAGTAACAGGATTATTGAAATGGAAAGAAACCGTAGCTTTGCCCTGTGTTGCGGAGCCGGGGGCGCCCAGATGTTTAAGGAAGCAGAAAAAGGAACTAAAGAGGTGTACATGGAACGAA
>CAYLTH010000001.1:41563-51462 GCA_964386485.1 uncultured Bacteroidales bacterium
GCCCAGATGTTTAAGGAAGCAGAAAAAGGAACTAAAGAGGTGTACATGGAACGAACAGAAGATGCCCTGAAAACAAATCCTGACATCATCGCAACGGCTTGTCCATTTTGTATGACTATGCTCACCGACGGACTAAAATATAAAAATAAGGAAGAAGAAATAAAAAATTACGATATTGCAGAACTTCTGGTTATTGCAATGGACCTTTAAACCTAAACGGATCAATCAATTATTTATAAACAGTTAAGAAAACATGAGTACAAATGCATTAAAAAGCGGGGAATTCCTGGTCAGAGAAGTGAAGGCTGCGGATATTTTTATACCCGAGGAATACAATGAAGAACAGTTAATGATCGCTCAGACTGTTCAGGATTTTCTGGAAGCCGAAGTTTATCCGAACCTGGATCGCCTGGATAGCCCGGATATCGTTCTTATGAAAGAAATTCTCAAAAAATCAGGAGAACTTGGTTTGATGGGTATTGCCATTCCGGAAGAATATATGGGATTTGGTCAATCATTTGTTACTCAAATGCTTGCCGCTGAAAAAGTAGGTGCCGGATATTCATTTTCCGTAGCATTTATGGCTCATTGCGGAATTGGAACTCTGCCTATCATGTATTATGGAACTGAAGAACAACGTCAGAACTATGTTACCAAATTAGCCACCGGTGATTTTATCGGAGCATACTGCCTTACCGAACCCGGTGCAGGGAGTGATGCCAATTCCGGCAAAACCAATGCCAGGCTTTCTGAGGACGGACAACATTATATTCTGAATGGTCAGAAAATGTGGATTACCAATGCAGGTTTTGCCGATGTACAGACCGTTTTTGCAAAAATTGATAATGACCGCGTTCTGAGTGCATTTATCGTTGACCGGGATACTCCGGGAATCGTTGTTACTCCCGATGAAAAGAAAATGGGGATCAAAGGTTCTTCCACAGCACAGATATTTTTCACGGATGTAAAAATTCCGGTTGGTAACCTAATCGGTACCAGGGGAGAAGGATTCCGTATTGCGCTGAGCATTTTACATATGGGCCGTATTAAATTGGGTGCCAATGTTTTAGGTGCTGCAAAAAAAGCGATCAATGATTCTGTAAAATATGCCAACGAACGGAAGCAATTTGGTACAGCCATCGCAACCTTTGGTTCCATTAAGCATAAACTTGCCGAACAGGTAATCCGTGTATTTGCCATTGAATCAGCAATCTATCGTGTAAGTAAAGATATTGAAGATCAGATTGAAGCCAACAAAGCCAGTGGACAGGATATTGGCAGAGCCAGTGTTGAAGGCATCAGCCACTATGCAGTTGAAGCAGCTATCCTGAAGGTTTATGGTTCTGAAGTGCTTGATTATGTAGTGGATGAAGCAGTTCAGATTCATGGTGGCATGGGTTATTCTGCCGAAGTTGCTGTAGAAAGAGGATACCGCGATTCCCGTATTAACAGAATTTTCGAAGGTACCAATGAAATTAACCGTTTGCTGGTTGTTGATACAGCCATGAAACGTGCCATGAAAGGTGATTTCGATCTTTTTGGAGAAGCAGAAAAGGTGTATTCTTCAAATGGTTTTGAAACAGTTTCCGGATTAAGTGGCTATGCTCAAAAAATGGAATGGATCAGAAACTTTAAGAAAGTTGCATTGCTTTGTATTCATGGTGCAAATGCTGCTTTTGGTAAACAACTGGTGAAAGAACAGGAAGTGTTGAACAACATTTCTGATGTTATTATGGAAACCTACGTAACGGAATCTCTTTGTTTGCGTGTTGAAAAAATCGAATCACTGAAAGGTGCTGCCTTTGCCGGTCTGTATAAAGATATGCTGGAAGTTAACATAATCGATGCTGCATCGCGCATTCGTAAACAAGCCATGGATGCTGTGAATTCTTTTACTGAAGGAGAAGAAGCTGCCAGATTGATTGCTTTAATTGACAAACTTACAATCACAGCCGGAGTGAACGTTAAAGAGGCACGCAGAAGAATTGCTGACCGGATGATTGAAGATAACGCTTATAAATTTTAAACTACCGGATTTTCAGGGGTATTCTCCTTAACGGCAATAAAAACCTCTTCTTTTTCGGTATCGTAATCTATGTTGAAGATGTGATTTTCTGAAGGTTTGGTCTTAATGATCTCCTCAGCAAGCACATCTTCAACGTATTTCTGGATGGCACGTTTCAAAGGACGAGCACCAAAATTCGGATCCCAGCCTTTTTCAACAATAAAATCTTTGGCAGCAGAACTCAGTTCCAGTTTGTATCCAAGTGCCTCAATACGGGCGAACACACTCTTGAGTTCAATATCGATAATCTTGTGAATATCTTCACGCTCAAGCTGGTCAAAAATAATGACATCATCAATACGGTTCAGAAACTCAGGAGCAAAAGTTTTCCTGAGTGCATTTTCAATGACAGAACGTGCATTGTCTGATGATTGAGACCGCTTTGAAGCTGTTGCGAATCCGACACCTTCACCAAAATCTTTTAACTGGCGGGAACCGATATTGGAGGTCATGATAACAATGGTATTCTTAAAGTCAACCCTGCGACCAAAACTATCAGTCAGAACACCATCATCAAGAACCTGAAGCAGCAAGTGGAAAACATCCGGATGTGCTTTTTCAATTTCATCGAGCAAAACAATAGAATAGGGTTTTCTTCTGACTTTTTCTGTCAACTGACCACCTTCTTCATATCCGACATAGCCCGGAGGCGCTCCGACAAGTCTTGAAACAGCAAATTTCTCCATGAATTCACTCATATCGATCCGAATGAGAGAATCTTCCGTGTCAAATAAATACCGGGCCAATACTTTTGCCAGATGGGTTTTTCCGACACCTGTCGGACCCAGGAAAATAAAGGTTCCGATGGGTTTGTTCGGATCTTTTAATCCTGCACGATTCCTGCGGATTGCTTTCACAACTTTTTTAATGGCATCGTCCTGACCAATAACAGAACCTTCCATTTCGATTTCCATATTAACCAGGCGTTCGCTTTCATTTTGAGCGACCCGTTGAATTGGAATACCGGTCATCATACTCACCACTTCTGCAACATCTTCTTCACTGACAGTTTCGCGGTTGATTTTGGATTCATCATCCCATATTTTCTTTGCTTTTTCAAGCTCGGTCTGCAGTTTACGCTCTAAATCCCTGAATTTGGCTGCTTCCTCAAATTTCTGACTGCTGATTGCTTTTGTTTTTTGTGTTTTTGCGTCTTCAATCTGATTTTCAACATCTATAACTTCGGCTGGAACTTTTATGTGTGTAATGTGTACACGGGCTCCTGCTTCATCGAGAGCATCAATAGCTTTATCCGGAAGATAACGATCTGAAATATAGCGATTTGTAAGCTGGACACAAGCTTTTAAAGCCTCATCCGTATATTTTACCAGGTGATGATCTTCGTATTTTTCTTTGACATTATTCAAAATGATAATGGTCTCATCTGCAGTTGTCGGGTCAACAAGTACTTTCTGGAAACGACGTTCGAGAGCGCCGTCTTTTTCAATATACTGCCGGTATTCATCAAGGGTAGTAGCACCAATACATTGAATTTCACCCCGGGCAAGAGCCGGTTTAAACATATTGGAGGCATCGAGTGAGCCACTTGCATTTCCAGCACCGACAATGGTATGGATTTCATCGATAAACAAAATGATATCCGGATTTTTTTCCAGTTCATTCAGAACCGCTTTCATCCGTTCTTCAAACTGTCCGCGGTATTTAGTTCCGGCAACAAGAGAAGCCAGATCCAGGGTATAAACCCGTTTGTTGAAAAGGGCACGGCTTACTTTCCGTTCAATAATTTTAAGAGCCAGACCTTCTACTATAGCTGATTTCCCAACACCCGGCTCGCCAATGAGAACAGGGTTATTCTTTTTACGGCGACTGAGGATTTGTGCAATACGCTCCAGTTCCTTTTCACGACCTACGATCGGATCAAGCCTTTTTTCTTCTGCTAAACGTGTCAGGTCTCTGCCAAAATTGTCAAGAACCGGTGTTTTTGATTTTGAATCTCCCGTTTTCCTGGCTCCGGAACCAAATCCGCGTTCACCTTCTTCCGGTTCATCTTCACCCGCACCACTTCCGGGCAATTCATCTTTGATTTCATTGGGTTCCTCTGTATCTCCCATACTCATGATAGAACGCAATTCATCTTTAACAGCGTCGTAATCAATGCCGTTTTTTTGCAGCGTTTTGGTCACAATGTTGTCTTCATCTTTGAGTATAGCCAGTAACAAATGCTCCGTACCAATCATCTCGCTGTTGAAAAGCTTGGCTTCAAGATACGTGAGCTTTAAAGCCCGTTCAGCTTGTTTTACCAAGGGGATATTTTCAAAAGAGCGCGGGGGAGTACTGTTTTTTGAGATCGAAAGCTCTATAGTGCGCTTAAAATCTGATAATTCTAATCCAAATGATGATAGTATATGGATGGCCATTCCTTCTCCTTCACGTAAAATTCCCAGAGTAAGATGTTCAACACCAATATAATCATTTCCGAGGCGAAGGGCTTCTTCACGGCTGTATGTCAAAACGTCTTTCACCCTTTTCGAAAATTTAGCTTCCATAGTATTTCCTTTTGTTGAACGTTATAAGTGTTTTAAATAAACAGGTAAGACATAAAAATGTTGTGGTGCAAAAATTACGCCATATCTGTTAATCATTCCAAAAGTACTATTGGACGATGTTTTAAGATGGAAAATGAATAATAATTTTTAACAATCCGGTGTTCATAATATTATGTTAAAAAACGAGTCGGAGTAAAGGGAAAATTCCGTATCTTCGTAATTGATTTTTTAATTTCTAACTGCTTAATAAATAGATACTTAATTTACAGGAATGGCTGAAGGAGAAAAGATTGTAAAGGTTAATATTGAGAACCAGATGAAATCGGCTTACATTGATTATTCAATGTCGGTCATTGTGTCACGTGCCCTGCCAGATGTCAGGGATGGATTGAAACCGGTACACCGGAGGGTTTTATACGGAATGCTCGATCTGGGCGTCATGTCGAACCGACCCTATAAAAAAAGTGCGAGAATCGTTGGAGAAGTTCTTGGAAAATACCATCCACATGGAGATACCTCAGTTTACGATGCCATGGTACGTATGGCTCAGGACTGGTCGTTGCGGTATCCATTGGTCGACGGACAGGGAAACTTTGGATCTATTGATGGAGACAGCCCTGCAGCAATGCGTTATACAGAAGCCCGTCTCCGGAAAATTGCAGAAGAATTGCTTTCAGATATTGACAAGGATACGGTTGATTTTCGGTTCAATTTTGATGATACGCTGAAAGAACCCACCGTTCTGCCTGCGAAAATTCCCAATTTGCTGATCAACGGATCATCCGGTATTGCTGTCGGGATGGCAACCAATATGCCACCTCACAATTTATCGGAAGTATGTGATGGTATTATAGCCTTTATCGATAATAAGGATATTACGATTCCCGAATTGATGAAATTTATCAAAGGTCCGGATTTTCCGACCGGCGGAATTATTTATGGTTATGAAGGAGTACGGGAAGCCTTTGAAACAGGGAGAGGCCGGATTGTAACCCGGGGTGAAAATAAATTTGAACCGGGAGATCATGGTCATGACCAGATTATTTTCACATCAATTCCTTATCAGGTCAATAAAGCAGAACTTATCCGTCGTGCTGCTGATCTTGTCAATGATAAAAAAATTGAAGGAATTTCTGATATTCGGGATGAATCCGATCGCAATGGTATGCGTATTGTTTTCGAATTAAGAAAAGACGCAATTCCGAATGTCGTTTTAAACAAACTCTATCAGAATACCGCCCTGCAGACAGCATTCAATGTCAACAACATTGCCCTTGTAAAAGGTCGTCCGATGATGCTGAACCTGAAAGATCTGATTTTCTACTTTGTTGAACACCGCCATGAAGTGGTGATTCGCCGTACCGAATATGAACTGAGAGAAGCCGAGAAAAGAGCCCATATTCTTGAAGGTCTGTTGATTGCACTCGATCATCTGGATGAAGTAATTAAGCTTATCCGCAGTTCCCGTACTCCGGAAGATGCCAGAAACGGCCTTATGGAGCAGTTTGGTCTGAGTGAAATTCAGTCAAGAGCTATTCTGGATATGCGTTTACAGCGCTTAACCGGACTTGAAATCGATAAAATCAAAGAAGAATATCAGGAATTACTGAAGTTAATTGAAAATTTTAAACTCATTCTTTCAGATGAAGGAATGCGTATGCAGATTATCAAGGATGAAACACTTGAAATAAAGCAGAAATATGGCGATGAGCCTAAAACCAATATCGAATATACAGCACTTGATTTCCGCATTGAAGATACTATTCCTGATGAGGAAGTGGTAATAACCATTTCTCACATGGGATACATCAAACGGACTCCATTACGGGAATACCGCCGACAGGGCAGGGGAGGACGCGGTGCAAAAGGGTCAGATGTCAGGGATGAGGACTTCCTCGAACACCTTTTTGTAGCAACGATGCATAACTATATGCTGTTCTTTACCGAAAACGGTAAGTGTTTGTGGATGAGAGTATTTGAGATACCTGAAGGAACCAAAGCTTCAAAAGGAAGAGCTATCCAGAATATGATTAATATTGAACCTGGTGATAAAGTCAGGGCCTATATTAATGTGAAAGATTTAACCGATCAGGAATACCTGGAAAACAACTATATAATATTGTGTACCAAAAAAGGCACGATTAAGAAAACTTCAGTGGAAGCTTATTCCAGGCCCCGTGTAAATGGTATCAATGCTATAAAAATCAATGAAGGCGATCAACTTCTTGAAGCCCGTCTGACCAATGGGAACAGTGAAATTCTGATGGCTATCCGGTCAGGCAGATCTATCCGTTTCCATGAATCCAAAGTTCGTCCGATGGGCAGAAATGCTGCCGGAGTCCGTGGTATCAGTTTATCAGGTAAGGATGATGAAGTAGTTGGTATGATTTGTCTGGATGATCTGAAATACAATATTCTTGTTGTTTCCGAAAATGGATATGGAAAACGTTCAGAACTGGATGATTATCGTATCACAAACCGGGGAGGCAAAGGTGTTAAAACCATGAATGTAACCCCAAAAACCGGTCAGCTGATCTCAATCCAGAATGTTGTGGATCCCGATGATCTTATGATTATCAATAAGTCAGGTGTTATTATCCGGATGCCTGTTGCAGATCTCCGTATTATCGGCAGAGCTACTCAGGGTGTAAAACTTATCAATCTGAAAGAGGGAGATGCTATTGCAGCTGTAGCCAAGGTACAGGTTGAGGAAACCGGAGATGAGGAGGATATCGATATCATTGATCCCGAAAATGTTGATGGTGTTGCCGAAAATGAAGAAAATCAGGATTAAATTTGTATAAATAACTATTTTTGCACAGTTTTTGCCAGACTAACTCAAAAATCGCGATATATGAAAAAATTAGCAATTCTCTTGATCTTTGTGATGGGAATCACAGCGGTTCAAGCTCAAAAAACAGCCCGTACCAGTGCTTTCAACTATCTCAACAAGGGACAGCTTGATAAAGCAAAGAAAGAAATTGATGCCTGTATTCTTCATGAACAAACCATGAATGATGCCAGAACCTGGTTCTACAGAGGCAATATCTATCTTGCTTATACACTCACGGATGATGCCAAATTTAAAGGTACAGAGCCTAATTCGCTCTATACTTCGTATGAAGCCTACCAGAAAGCGCTTAAGCTTGATGTTAACAAGGAATATTTTGAAGACATTATGCAAAGGATGCTTATCGTTGGGGAACAGTTTTACAATAAAGCTGTTGAAAGTTTCCAGGCCAAAAAATATCCTGAAGCTGTCGGACATTTCGAAAAAACAGTGGAAGTGAATGAACAGCTGGGTCGTATTGATACCCTGGCCATGTACAACGTTGCCTTTGTTTCAGAACTTTCAGGGGACTCCAAGAAATCGAAGGATTTTTATCAGAGATTGATTAAAATCAACTACAAACAACCTTATATATATACTTCATTGGCAACAATTTACAAAAATGAAAAAGATACTGTAAAAGCCATGGAAGTTGTTCAGGAAGGTCGTAAAATTTATCCTGATGATTTTAATCTGCTTATCACTGAAACCAATTTTTATCTGAGTCGGGGAGACAACGAAAAAGCTCAGCGTAATCTGAATATGGCAATAGATAAAGATCCGAATAACCCAACCATTTATTTTGCTGTAGGAACAACCTATGATCAAATGGGGAATATCGAACTGGCAGAAAAGAATTATCAGAAAGCGATTGAACTGAAACCTGATTATTTTGATGCTATCTATAATATTGGTGCATTGTATTTTAATCAGGGAGTAAAAATCCAGGATGATGCCAATAAACTGGATATTTCTGATGCTGCAGGTTATGCCAAAATGAAAGAGAAGTTTGATGCAGCCTGGTTGAAGGCTTTACCAATTCTTGAGAAAGCACTCGAACTCATGCCTGATGATCAGAACACTTTGATTTCGCTGAAACAATTGTATGCCCGTTTAAGTATGCCTGAAAAATTAAAGGCTATCAATGAGAAAATGGGAGGCAAGTAGTCTTTCGATATAAAACAAAAGAGCAGGAGAAATCCTGCTCTTTATTAAAAATCCTACTTAACATAATATATATTATAGGGCGAAATCATATTTTTAATTTGCTGGTTATCAATGCTTTTATTTCGAATGAGCCTGAACAAGCTCCTTCATATCAGAACTGCGTTTGGTGAGCGTAATCTGACAGCGTTCAAAATTATTGACCGGCCAGCCATTCCAAAGCACGTAATTTCCATATTGATCTTTGTAATTGTAGGCAGCAAAAGTTTTTGAATCCCAGGACCAGGTCATCTGATTGTCGCCGTTGAATTCAACTGAGACATCCATAAATTTATGGTAAATAATGGTGTTGAGCCATTGTGACTGAATATTGAGCAGACTCAGCAATTCCGTAATGGTTTTTTGTCCGGGTAAACCTTCGAGTTTCATTTCGAGCGTAAAGCGGTCTACAACCCCGTCACCCACAAAAAATTCGCCTCCATTAAAATTCAGGCTGGCATAATTAAAAACCTGATCCATTTTTGAGGCCATGGTTACATAATTTGTCGGCCCATAAACGATGTACATGACTAACGGACCAGCAGTAGAAATTACCGTATTATCCGAGTTCAGATAAAATCCTACAACAGGATATGATATATCGTCCATGATATCAAGACCTTGTGAATCATAGGCCGATGTGACTTCCCACATACCTTCCATACGTTCTTTGGTGGGTGTTTCATCTTCCACACAAGCCACCAGGGATGTCAGAAATAAGGGCAAAATAAAGATAATGGATTTTCTCAGGTATTTCATAGCGTAAAGTTTTTGGAGAATTAGCAATTATTGTTCCAAATCGCCGGGTTCTGTACTAATTTGATAAAAATACAAATCATGGTATAATCCGGGTTGCTTAATGAGTTCTTCATGAGTACCCTGCTGAATCAGCCGTCCTTTGTCAATAACCAGAATCTGATCAGCTTGTATAACAGTACTCAGCCGATGTGCAATGATTATGGAAGTCCGACCTTTAAGAGCCTCATTCAATGCTTCCTGAACCAGTTTTTCTGATTCTGTATCAAGTGATGAAGTGGCCTCGTCCAGAATTAGAATGGGTGGATTTCGCAATATTGCCCTGGCAATACTCAGTCGCTGCCGCTGTCCGCCGGATAGTTTTACACCCTTATCACCTATTATAGATTGATATTGTCCGGGCATTTCCATTATAAATTGATGGGCATTTGCGGTTTTTGCAGCATTTATAACATCATTTTCGGTAATATTGGCCATCCCGAAGGCAATATTGTTAAAAACCGTATCATTGAAAAGGATATTTTCCTGGGTAACCATC
>CAYLTH010000001.1:51562-63725 GCA_964386485.1 uncultured Bacteroidales bacterium
TAAAGCATTGTCTTTCTGTATAATAACTTCTTCTGATTTAAGTATTTCTTCAACACGATCCAGACTTGCGAGTCCCTTTTCAATGTAATAATAAGCTGTAATGAGGTTTTTGGCAGGAGGAATAATTTGGGAAAAAATGGCCAGATAAAACAAGAACATTTCGGAACTGATCGTTGCATTTTCGAACAGAACCATCTTCCCTCCTACCCAAATGATTACAACCATCACCAGGATTGCCAATACTTCAGTAAGCGGATTGGACAAATCCCTCCTTCTGTATATTTTATTCATCAAATGGGTGTAATTCTGATTCAGGCTCCTGAAACGGGCATTCATCAGGTCGATGGCGTTGAAAGCTTTGATGATTTTCAAGCCGTGCATACTTTCTTCAATAACAGAAACAAGACTTCCTAGTTTCTTTTGGCCTTTGTGAGAAATCAGATTCAACTGTTTTCCGATTAAACTGATCAGGTAGCCTGCAAACGGGAGACTTATCAATAACAACAGGCTTAGTTTAACGCTGATTGCCATCATAGCCCCGAAATACAAAAGAATTGCAAAAGGTTCTTTAAAAAGCATCATCAGTGTATTCATAATAGACCATTCTATTTCAGGGATATCATTTCCCATTCGGGCCATAATATCTCCTTTTCGCTGATGACTAAAAAATCCGAGTGGTAAAATCAAAAGATGCCTGAAAACGCTGTTCCGGATATCGCGGGTTACACCATTTCGGAGGGGTGCAATACAGTACATGGCAAAATACCGGGAAAGATTTCTAAAAAGAAATAAAAGCAAAACGACGAGGGAAATAAAAACAAGAGCCTGGGGTTTACCATATTGTATTATAACCAGACTGAGTAAATAGTAAAAATTATGTGTAAGTGTTTCAATTGAAAAATTCCATTCTAATAAATTGGTTATTAGTTTATTACGATCAAATAACAAATTTAAAAATGGAATAATGAGACTTAGCGAGATAAGGCTGAAAAGGATGGAAATAATGTTTAACAGGATGTTTAATACTGCATAAATCCAGTATCTCCGGATGAGGGTAAACAACTTGCGTATATTTTCCATTGGTCAAAAGTATAAATAATCAGGCGATAAATACTACTTTTGCAGCTATGGAAACAACGCGCCAACAAAAGATCGGCAGATTAGTGCAAAAAGAGATCGCCAGTATACTTCTTCAGGAACAGCGGTTTCGTGTTTCGAACAGTATCATAACAGTTACAAAAGTAAACGTGACCTCCGATTTAAGCATCGCCAGGGTTTATTTGAGTGTTTTTTCTCCATCGGGAAGTAAACAAGCTGTGTTTGAACTTGTTTGTTCTCATGGAAAAGACCTGCGTAATTTGTTGGCAGGACGTGTTCGTCATCAGTTGAGAATTATTCCCAATCTTGAATTTTATCTGGATGATTCTCTTGACTATATTGAAAAAATTGACCGTTTACTTAATGAATAATTATACACAAAATCTTTATTGCCAATGAAATATGATCCAATTAAAAAAATGCTGGGTTCCATTTTTAACCAATCACCCTATTCCCGCATTGTGTTTTATAAAATATTGGACCTGATTTTATTGCGTTCATGGCATATCCACAGTGAGCTTAGGAAATGGTTCAAACTTGTTCAGTTTAAGGCAGACATAAGAATTCTTGATGCAGGTTTTGGTTTTGGTCAGTATTCGTATTTCATTTCCCAAAAGTTATCACACGCAAAAATAACCGGTATCGATGTTAAAGAAGATCAGGTAAAAGAGTGTACTGAGTTTTTTGATGCCTTGAACAAACGGAATGTACGGTTTGAAGTGGGTGATCTGGTAACGTATAATGAGCCTGCCGGATTTGATATGATTTTGTGCGTTGATGTAATGGAACATATTGAAGAAGATGTTCAGGTTTTTAAAAATTACTATACAAGTCTGAAAACTGATGGTGTTTTGTTTATCAGTACTCCTTCTGATCAGGGTGGTTCTGATGTGCATGAAGATGAGGATGAATCTTTTATCGGAGAACATGTCAGAGATGGATATGGGATCCCGGACATGGAGCAGAAATTAAAAATCGCCGGATTTAATAAAATTGAGTGCAAGTATTCTTATGGCCGGTATGGAAGTATTTCGTGGCGGTTATCTATGAAATACCCGATTTTGATGTTAAACCGGTCACGTGCATTTATTGTACTTCTGCCTTTTTATTATCTTATAGTTTTTCCTATCTCCCTTTTACTCAACAAATTAGATGTTATAATTCCGAATAAAGTAGGAACCGGACTGATTGTTAAGGCAATGAAATAATGTTTTCAACACCCCGTTTTTCATTTTTGTTTGCGCGGCGATACCTGGTATCGAAAAAAACGCATCATCTGATAAACATCATCACCTTTATTTCCATTATAGGGATTACTACCGGAACTGCAGCATTATTCGTAGTTCTGAGTGTTTTCAATGGTTTTGAAAACCTGGTACTCGGACTTTTTAATCAATTTAATTCTGATCTGGTTGTTCTTCCTGCAAAGGGCAAAACCTTTGAAGAACAGGCATTTGATCAAAAAAAAATTTACCAGTGGCCTGGTGTAAAGTCAGTTGTTCAGGTTTTGGAAGAAAATGCATTGCTGAAATATCAGGATAAGCAATTTATTGCCAGTTTGAAGGGTGTTGATTCGTCATTTCTATTGCTTCCTGAATCCGATTCGATATTAATTGAAGGAGAATACAGACTGGAAAAAGGACCAATCGGGAGTGCTGTTATGGGTTATGGAGTCGCTTATTCACTTGGGATCCGGCTCGATGATTATCTGAACCCGGTTGAAGTATTTCTCCCTGATCGGAAAGCACAGAATATCAGTATAAATCCGGAGTCCTTCCGGCATGCATCCATGGTTGTTTCCGGTGTTTTTTCGATCCAGCAGGAAATTGATGAAAAGTATGTTTTGACGAGTTTATCTTTCGTCAGGGATTTATTGGATGCCCCAAATGAATTGAGTTCGGTTGAAATAAGGCTATTGCCCGGAACAGATCTTGTTGATTTTCAGCAACATCTTAAAACTTCTCTGGGTAAAGAGTTTGTTATAAAAAACCGATTTGAACAGGAGGAATTATTATACAGGGTTCTGAAATCTGAACGAAGGGCGATTTTTGTCATCCTTACGTTTATTCTGCTTGTTGCAACTTTCAATGTTTTAAGTTCGATGAGTATGCTTATCCTTGAAAAACGAAGGGATATCAGAGTACTTCATGCTATGGGAGCTTCAAAAAGGCTGATTCGCTCGGTATTTTTTACTGAAGGTACTCTCATTGTTATTATTGGAGCAGTTTTCGGACTGGCAGCAGGCGGAATTCTGTGTCTGCTCCAGCAACACTTCGGCTTTGTAAAACTGGGTGGCGGCAATGGTAATTTTGTGGTGAGTGCATACCCTATAGCAGTAAAATTTGCAGATGGTTTGATGATATTCTTTACCGTTTTGTGTATTGGCATTTTTGCTTCAATCATCCCGGTGTTGAAAATATCGACACAATTCTTAAAAAACAGAGCCAATTAACAGGCAACTTTTCAATGTTCCGGTGTCTTCATTCAAGTGCTGAAAGGGTATTATTTATTGAATTATGTTAATTTTTTCTAAATACGAAAGAGTAATACATCTTTTGGTTTAATTTTGTATTTAGCTATCAGGATATTTGAGTTTAACCTTAACTTACATTTATGCACAAAATCACTCATTTTCTTACCATGATGACCATGCTCATTATGGGGAATTATCTTTTTGCCGGTCAGATAGATCTTGGACAGGAAAACAAGACACAGGTAACAGAAAACACATGGAAACAACTAAAGGTAACCCAGACTTTCGGAAAGTTTGACATTGCAAATGTTAAAACAACTGACGGACAATTTTCGCTTTTAACAGCAAATGGCAGCAGTTTTACAACAGTTGTCGGCGATCCGCGTCTGCCGGTTTTCAGAAGTTTTATTGAAATCCCTTTTGGTGCTGATGTAGAAATTGAGGCCAATGTGCTGACTTCAACAGAATATAGCTTTGCTGAATTGGGAATAACAGAAGAAATTATTCCGGTTCAGTTGCCTGTTACCAAAGACAATAGCCCTTTGCCTCCGTTTAAAAAGAATAATCAGGTTTATAAAACCAATTCATTTTACCCAAATGAACTATATTCAGTTGATATACTGGGTGTTATGCGGGGATCACGCCTTGGCAGGTTAAATATTTGTCCGATTCAGTATAATCCGGTAACGAAAAAAGTTAAAGTATTTTCACAGATCAGCATTACGATCAAATTCAACAATGCCGATATTGCATTGACTATTGCAAATAAGAAATTAAACAATACGCCTGGTTTTCAGGTAATTGACCAGATGGTTTTAAATTCAAAACCTGTAAATTCAACGAAAGATACCTTAACCAAATATCCTGTTAAATATGTTATTGTATCTCCACGTCAGTTCGAAAGTGTTCTTCAGCCTTTCATTGCCTGGAAAACGAAAAAAGGATTTAATGTTGTTGAGGCTTATACCGATATGCCTTCTGTTGGAAGTACAACCACTTCGATTAAGAGCTATTTACAAGGGCTGTATAATAATGGTACTGCCTCTGATCCTGCTCCTTCCTATGTTTTGTTAATTGGTGATATAGCCCAGCTACCTGCTTTTAATGGAACCACAGGTAGTCACGTCAGTGATTTACCTTTTGTTGAATATACCAATGATTTTCTTCCGGAACTGTTTATTGGTCGTATGTCTGCAACCAATGAAAGTCAATTGACACCTCAATTGGATAAAACGCTGGAATATGAACAATACCTTTTCCCGGATCCTTCTTTCCTTAATGAGGTAGTAATGATTGCCGGAGTTGATGCAACCTGGGCTCCCATTCACGGGAATGGACAGATCAATTATGGAACAGACATGTATTTCAATGCCGCTCACGGTTTGACTTCACACACCTATCTTTATCCACAATCCGGCAGCAGTTCCTCCCAGATTCGTCAGAATGTGAGCAACGGAGTTGGTTTTGCAAATTATACAGCCCACGGTTCCTCAAGTGGATGGGCAGATCCCGGTTTTAGCGTATCTGATGTTAATAATCTTCAGAATGCACATAAATATCCGCTCATGATTGGAAACTGTTGCCTTACCAATAAATTTGATGATCCTACCTGTTTTGGAGAAGCATTACTGAGAGCAAACAATAAAGGTGCTTTAGGATATATCGGAGGAACAAACAGCAGCACATGGGATGAGGATTTTTATTGGGGTGTTGGTGTTCGCAGCATTGTTTTAAATCCAACCTGGACAGCAGGCAACAGTATTATGGGATCATATGACCGGTATTTTCATGATCATGGTGAACCATTTAGTCAATGGATGTTTACCCAGGGACAGATTTTATTTGCCGGGAATCTGGCTGTTACACTTGGTTCTCCGGGAAGTATGGATTATTACTGGGAAATGTATGCGTTAATGGGTGATCCTTCTCTCAGTGTTTATTTTTCTGTCCCCCCTCCTGTTACTGCCAATTATCAGGCATTGATGCCACTTGCTGTTACTTCCTTTACTGTCAATACAGACCCTTATGCTTATGTTGCTATCTCTAAAAATGGAGTTCTTCATGGAGCAGCCCTGGCTGACGGAATGGGTGTTGCGGTTGTGAATATAGCTCCGATTACAGTACCAGGCTATGCCAATGTAGTTATTACAGCACAGAATAAAGAACCGCATATTGATTCTGTTCTGGTTGCCAGCCCAACCGGACCCTATGTTGTTATGACATCACATCAGATTGCCGATCCAACAGGAAATGCAAATAATCTGGCCGATTTTGGCGAAACTGTTGACCTGAGCCTTACCCTGAACAATTTCGGTCAGGCCAATGCCAATTCATTGAACCTGATAATTACTTCCACCGATCCTGATGTTGTTATTAATGATGGTACAGCCACTTGTTCAACAGTCCCAAGCAATGGTAATATTCTCCTGACAAACGCCTTCAATGTTACTTTTTCAAATGATATTGCCGACCAGCATAAAGTGAATTTCGATTTAACCATTACAGATAATCTTGCCAATTCATGGTCAGGTACCATTAAAATACCTGTGAATGCTCCTCATTTCAATATAGGCCTCATGACCATTAACGATGCAATTGGAGGAAATGGCAATAGTCGTCTTGATCCGGGTGAAACCGTTGACGTGATTATTAATCTTGTAAATGATGGTCATTCCGTTGCTCCGGGAACACAATCAACAATAGCAACTGCCAGTAGTATAGCAACCATCAATACTGCAAGTTACGCTTTGAATACGGTTAACAATTCAACCTCTGTGCAGGCGATTTTCAACCTTACGATTAGCCCGACTGCTCAATCAGGGGACATTTTACCACTTGATTTTAATGTTGGTTCCGGTTTTTACACAGCTGCAAAATCTTTTTCTGCAACAGTTGGTCTGATTTCGGAAGATTGGGAAAGCGGGACATTAACTCATTTTGCATGGCAAAACAGCAGCAATGGTCCATGGTTTCTGACTACGGATAATCCTTATGAGGGTTTATACTGCCTGCGTTCTGGCAACATTAACAATTCAGCCAGTACCTCTATTAGTTTGAATGTTAATGTTCTGGCTGAGGACAGTATTTCGTTTTACCGCAAGGTTTCAAGTGAAGATGGTTATGATATGCTTCAGTTTTTCGTAAACAATAATATGCAGGAAGAATGGTCAGGAGAACAAGCCTGGGCTCGTGCCGCTTTTAAAGTTGCACCTGGTAATACGATCTTCAAATGGACATATGAAAAAGACTGGTCACAAATCAGTGGTTCTGACTGTGGTTGGATTGACTTTGTTGTCTTCCCTCCTATTGCCGGTATCGGAACAGGTTTTGCGGATAATGATAATTCTCTTTTAAATTTCGGAGTTTATCCCAACCCAACCAGTTCGCAGTCGCAAATCGTTTTCTACATTGAAAAGAGCCAGCCGGTTCAGCTTAGAATTTTTGATGCAACAGGAAGAGAAGTATCTGTTGTACTGAAAGGCAATCAATTAGGAAGTGGACAACATACTTATTATTTTGATGCCTCACAGTTGGGCAAAGGCGTTTATTTCTGCGAATTTCTTACAGCAGAAACGAAATTGGTAAAAAAATTAGTTGTCGAATAAACATTAAACTACGGATATGAAAAAAATCGTTTTTTATTTTTCTCTCGTTTTGATCAGTTTACCTTCTTTCGCCGGGAGGTGGATTACGATCACAAATGATAAACCGGTAGCAGCTAAGGTTAACCTGGTTGCATCAGACCTGAAAACATCTGTGGTTGAGTTTTCACTTGGTGGATTTTCACTCACACCGGTTACAACTCCACAAGGCCGTGCCTTTATTCCGGAAGTAAAGGGTGCAACACCATTATTGTCAAAGGGAAATCCTGATTTGCCAAAAATAACAACCAGTCTGATTATTCCGGATAATGCCAATATGGAGGTTGAAATTGTTGAAGCAGAATACAAGGAATACACAAATATCCTCATTGCTCCTTCCAAAGGCAATTTCACCCGTGATATTGATCCGTCAACAGTTCCATATGAATTTGGTCCTGCATATAGCCGTGATAACTTTTATCCCGGGAATATTGGTGACACCAGAGATCCCTATATCATTCGTGATTTGCGTGGACAAACCCTGATTGCCAATGTATTTCAATATAACCCATCCACAAAAGTTTTAAGGGTATATCATCATCTGAAACTTAAAATGAAAGCGAATGGGATAAGTTCAGTGAATACTTTGACCACTGGTCGCACCATAACGAAAATGAACAAAGAGTACAAAGAAATCTATTCAAGACATTTTCTCAATTTTGACAATAATCGATATGATCCTCTTGGTGAAGTTGGTAAAATGCTGATTATCAGCTATGGCGCCTTTATTCCTGCTATGCAACCATTAATTAACTGGAAAATTTCAGCCGGTATGCCTGTTACTATCGTTGATGTGGCTACTATTGGAAATGCACAGGCGATTAAAACTTATGTTGCTGGCCAATATGCTGAACATGGTATTGGTTATGTTCTTTTGGTTGGTGATCATCAGCAGGTTCCCTGTTTCCAGGCTAATGCCGGTTACTCTGACAATAGTTATTCCTATGTAGTTGGAAATGACCATTATCCTGATTTATTAGTTGGACGTTTTTCTGCTGAGAACATAGAGCAGGTACAAACACAGGTGAATAAGGTATTGTATTATGAAATTAATCCTGCACAACCGAATAACTGGATGGAATCCAATATTGGAATTGCCAGCGATCAGGGTCCGGGAGATGAGAATGAAATGGATTATGAACACATCCGGAATCTTCAGACTGTTTTGGATGGGTTTACCTATCAAACCAAATATGAGTATTTTGATGGGTCACAGGGAGGCCTGGATGCTTCCGGTAATCCCACTCCGACACAGGTTGCAACCGGTATTAATACTGGTGCGAGCTGCATAGTTTATACCGGACATGGAAGCCAGACAAGCTGGGGTTCCTCCGGATTTTCAAATTCGAATGTTAATCAGCTGACCAATACAGGCTTACTCCCATTTATATTTTCTGTGGCCTGTGTCAATGGTGATTTCACCAATGCAACCTGTTTTGCCGAAGCCTGGCTTCGGGCACACAGTGGTGCTGAACTTCGCGGTGCTGTAGCAACCCTGATGTCAACAATAAATCAGAGCTGGAATCCTCCTATGGAAGGACAAGATGAAATGGTTGCTATTCTTGCTGAAAGCTACTCCAACAATATTAAAAGAACCTTCGGTGGAATTTCGATGAACGGGTGTATGAAGATGAACGACACTTATGGTGCTGGTGGTGATGAAATGACTGATACCTGGAATCTTTTCGGAGATCCATCGATCATGGTACGTACTGCTCCGGCACAGCCGATAACAGCAACACATCCATCAACTGTTTTTCTCGGCTTCAGCTCTTTACAGGTTAATTGCAGTGTTGAAGGAGCTTTGGCATGTGTAACAATGAATGGTGAAATTCTGGGAACAGGGTATGTGCAGGGTGGCGTTGTTACGGTTAATTTTAACCAACAACTTTCTGTTATTGATACCCTACATTTGGTCATAACTGCCTTTAATTATATTCCATACATTTCGAGTATTCAGATTATTGCAGCCTCCGGACCTTTTATGATGATGAACAGTTATCTGGTAATGGATCCGACAGGAAACAACAATAACAAGCCAGATTTTGGCGAAAGTATTACACTCGATATGACATTACAGAATCTGGGTGTTGCTGTTGCCAACAATGTAAATGCCACTATAAGCACAACAAGCACCCACGTAACTGTTACTGATAATACTCAGGGATATGGTAATGTTATCGCCAGTGGAAACTCAACTCAGAATAGTGCTTATGCTTTAAATATTGCAAATAATGTTCCTGATCAGACAGTTGTTCCCATGACACTTGCCATAACAGATGCCAACAGCAACAGCTGGAGTTCAATGTTAAATCTGACTTTGAATGCTCCATTTCTGAAAACCGGAACAATTACAATCGATGATGCATCGGGTGGTAATAACAATGGCAATCTTGATCCGGGCGAAACTGTGAATGTTTTAATCCCTGTAATCAATACCGGTCATGCTGATGCACCCAATACCAATGGTACAATTGCAACTACAAATGGCCTGTTAACGATTAATACCGGTTCTTATGCTTTAAATACGATCGTTGTTAACGGAATTGTCAATGCAGTATTTTCAATTACAGTGAGCACTGCAGCTACATTGGGAACATCAGTTGACCTGGACTTCAGTGCTGTTTCAGGAGCTTATTCTACTCAAAAAACATTCTTCCTGCCTGTTGGAATTGTCGATGAAGATTTTGAATCCAACACCTTCACTCATTTTAACTGGAACAATACCAGCAGTATTCCATGGGTCATTACAAGCATAAATCCTTATGAGGGTCAGTATTGTGCAAAATCCGGAGCCATTCCACACAATGCACTTACTGAACTGAAGATTACCTTTGATGTACTTACAGATGACAGTATCTCTTTTTACCGTAAGGTTTCATCAGAGCAGGATTATGATTTTCTGCAATTCTTTATCGATAACACCAAAAAGCAGGAATGGTCAGGAGAAGGCGGATGGCAGCGTTTTGCGTATCCTGTAACTGCCGGAAACCACACCTTCAGATGGGTTTATGAAAAAGACTTTATGGCAACCGGAGGCAGCGATGCCGCATGGATTGATTATGTTGTATTCCCGCCAGTATCAATGACTGTTGGTATTGGTCAGGTTCAGACAGTTACTTCTGGTGTTAATGTTTATCCGAATCCTGCACAGGATGTTGTGAATATTGATTACTTCCTTGCAAAGTCTTCCGAAATAGTTTTGACTGTTACGGATGTAAGTGGCCGTATGGTAAAACAGTTGAAGAAGGGTACAGAAAATGCTGGTTTAAATACTGAACAGCTTAATACACTTGATTTTACACCTGGAATTTACTTCGTGAATCTGCAGATTAATACTGAATTAATTGTAACCAAAATGCTTATTTCCAGATAGGCATTTTTATAAAAAAGTAAAAGAGGTTATCCAATTTGGGTAACCTCTTTTTTTTTGAAGTTCAGAATGATTAAATTTGCCTGATTCATTAAGCAGGGAAAGGCTCATGCAGTATTTTATTCGATTGTATCAGAATATGCCATTAAGGTTTGTAATTTTAGTGGCGATAGCAGTCCGGCTTATTTCTGTCTTTTTATCACGTGGCTTTGGCATGCATGATGATCATTTCCTGGTTATTGAGCCTGCACAGGCCTGGTTAAACGGTTCGAACTATAATAACTGGTTACCTTCTTTTAGCCCAAATGCTGTGCCTTCCGGTCACAGTCTGCTTTATCCCGGGTTTCATTATTTTCTTTTTGCAGTACTTGATTATCTGACAATAACAGACCCGGATATTAAGATGTTTATTGTCAGATTATTACATGCTGCCTTTTCACTTTTAACGGTTTACTTTGGCTATAAAATAACTGAGGTTATTGGTGGGAAGAAAGCGGCTTTAAAGGCGGGGCTTTTGTTGGCATTGTATTGGTTTATTCCGTTTTTGAGTGTCAGGAACCTGGTGGAAATGGTTTGTATCCCCTTTCTGGTTTATGGCTTATGGTTGCTTTTGAAACCTGATTCAAAACTAAAAACCAGTCAACTGGTCTTTTTAGCCGGCTTAATTATGGGAATCGGCTTTTCTGTCAGATTTCAGACAATGACTTTTGCCGGGGGAGTTGGACTGGCCTTATTGCTTAAAAAGCGTTGGACTGATACTGTATTTTTTGGTTTGGGATATATTTTATCCATCATCCTGATTCAGGGAAGTATTGACTACTACATCTGGCAAAAACCCTTTGCTGAATTCACTGAGTATTTTACTTATAACCTGAATAATGCCACGGAATATATTGTCAGTGCCTGGTATACATATTTATTACTCATTCTCGGGATTTTAATTCCTCCGGTCAGCCTGATGATATTATCCGGCTGGTTAATAAGCTGGCGTAAACATTTGATTGTTTTTCTTCCGGCACTCATTTTCCTTGTTTTTCACAGTATTTTTCCAAATAAACAGGAACGGTTTATTCTTCCTGCAATACCTTTTATAATTATTTCCGGGATAGCCGGATGGGAAAACTGGATAGCTGGATCTGACTTTTGGCAAAAAAGGAAAAACTGGCTTCGGTACTCATGGATTACTTTCTGGGTCATAAATCTCATTGCCTTAATTCCGGTTTCTACAATGTATTCAAAGAAAGCCAGAGTCGAATCTATGCTTTATCTTTCTAAATACGAAAATATCAAACTTTTACTTCTTGATAGTTCGACGGGTGCAGTAAAGTACCCCCCCTGTTTTTATCTTGGTCAATGGATATCAATAATAAATATAGATGAGAATCTGCCGATTCAGCAATTCGGTGAAAATATCATTAAACAGGATTCATCGGTTCAACCCAGGTTTGTTTTGTTTTTTAGAGATGGTAATGAACGGGAACGACTTCAGAATTTGCAAAAAGCAATGCCCTTTCTGGTTTATGAAACAACCATTGAGCCGGGTTTTATGGATAAATTGTTGTATTGGCTGAATCCTGT
>CAYLTH010000001.1:63825-81053 GCA_964386485.1 uncultured Bacteroidales bacterium
CCACCACTCAGCAGGTTCAACAGGTTGGCAGAAAAATTAGTCTTGCTGTTGAAAAATACATGAAGGAAAATGGTTTTAAAGACCGGCTTTCCGGATATAAATGGGAATTCAATGCAGTTGAAAACAAAGAAGTAAATGCCTGGTGTATGCCGGGAGGAAAAGTAGTTGTGTATAGTGGTATATTACCTGTAACAAAAGATGAGGCCGGCCTTGCTGTTGTTATGGGACACGAAATTGCCCATGCAATTGCAGAGCATGGTAATGAACGTATGACTGAACAGTTGGCAGTTGCTCTGGGTGGATTATCATTGGATATTGCACTACAGAAACAGCCACAGCAAACAAGGGATTTATTTTTACTATCGTATGGAGTAGGAACCACACTGGGTAGTTTAGCATATTCGCGCCAGCATGAACTGGAAGCAGACCGTATGGGGCTTATTTTTATTGCCATGGCCGGATATGATCCTGAGATTGCACTTCGCTTCTGGACAGATATGGCGAAGCAAAGTGGCCCCAAACCACCTGCATTTTTAAGTACACATCCCAGTGATGCAAACCGTATTGCAAAAATCAAAAAGTATCTACCCGAAGCCAAAAAATATTACAAACCTTAATGATAATCAAAACCTTGTTTTTATGAACCGGGACGTGGCTTTTGAACGGATTAAAATCCTCAGGGATCAGATTCACAATCATAATTTCAAATACTACGTTTTATCGAATCCTTCTGTCAGTGATCATGAATTTGATAAGCTGCTCGAAGAATTAATACTTCTTGAAAAACAATTTCCTGAGTTTTATGACCCTAATTCACCTTCGCAACGCGTTGGCGGTCAGATCACAAAGGATTTTAAGCAAATAAAGCACAGGTATCCTATGCTTTCATTGTCGAATACATATTCGGAGCCAGAACTACTTGAGTTTCATAACCGGATTGAAAAGCTGCTTCCGGATGAACAGGTTGAGTACATTTGTGAGTTAAAATATGATGGTATTGCCATCGGACTCACCTATAAAAACGGCGAATTGGCCTATGCTGTTACCCGGGGTGATGGAGAAACGGGTGATGAGGTGACCAATAATATCCGGACAATTCAGGGTATTCCGCTGAAATTGACAGGAAAAGGATTTCCTGAAGATTTTGATATCAGAGGTGAAGTTTTTATGCCCAGAGCCAGTTTTGATTATTTGAACGAAGATCGGATTGAATCAGGATATGAACCTTTTGCCAATCCAAGAAATGCAGCCAGCGGGAGTTTAAAACTACAGGATCCGGCTGAAGTTGCCAAACGTAAACTGGATTGTTATCTGTATTTCATTTTGGGTGATAATCTGGCATACACTACTCATTATGAGAATCTTATGGCAGCAAAAATGTGGGGCTTCAAAATCCCTCCCTACATTGCAAAATGCAATACAATTGAAGAAATTTTTAGCTTTATTTCATTTTGGGATCAGGAGCGGAAAAACCTGCCGTTTGACATAGATGGTATTGTTATAAAAATAAATGATACCCGACAGCAGGAAAGACTTGGTTTTACAGCCAAATCTCCAAGATGGGCCATTGCCTATAAATTCAACCCGGAACAGGCTGTTACTCGTCTGAATTCAATTGATTTTCAGGTAGGCAGAACAGGTGCTGTTACCCCTGTGGCCAATCTTGAACCTGTTCTCCTTGCAGGAACAATGGTGAAGCGCGCTTCATTGCATAATGAAGACATTATTCAGGAACTGGATATCCGGATTGGTGATTATGTTTATGTTGAAAAAGGTGGAGAGATAATCCCGAAGATTGTGGGCAGAGATCTGACCAAAAGACAAGTTGATTCTACTGAATTTCAATTTATTACACATTGCCCTGAGTGCAATACGCTGCTTATCAGGACAGAAGGTGAAGCCAGAAAGTATTGCCCGAACGAAAGCGAATGTCCTCCACAGATTAAAGGCAGACTAGAACATTTTATCAGTCGTAAAGCAATGGATATCAATAGCCTCGGTGAAGGTAAAATTGAAATGTTGTTCGATAATAATCTGGTACGAAATATTGCAGATTTGTATGATTTGCAGGAAAAACAACTCATTGGCCTTGAAAAGATATTTTCCGAACCCGGGCAAAAAGACCGCAAATTAGCCTTCAGAAGTAAAACTGTCATCAATATTCTGGAGGGCATCGAAGCATCAAAGGGAATTCCTTTTGAACGGGTTTTGTATGCACTTGGGATACGTTTTGTTGGAGAAACTGTAGCAAAAAAACTCGCCAGACACTTTGGAACAATTGATTCTATTGAAAAAGCATCTGTTGAAGAATTGATACAGGTACCCGAAATCGGAGATATTATTGCCGCCAGCGTTGTCAGCTTTTTTCAGGATCTGCGTAACATCCGAATCATCGACAAACTTAAGTCGGCAGGATTGCAATTTTCCACCAATACTGAAAACCTCATTGAACGCAATGTTTTTGAGGGTAAATCTTTTGTTGTCAGTGGAAAATTTCAGAATTATCAAAGGGATGAGATTAAAATGCTGATTGAAAGATACGGTGGAAAGAATATAAGTTCAATCTCAGCGAAAACGGATTATGTTCTTGCAGGTGATGATATGGGACCCTCCAAACGAAAGAAAGCAGAAGAACTCGGTATTTTAATTATTAATGAAAATGATTTTAACATAATGATAAGTTAATCTGTATTTTACAAGTATTATTTAAATAATAAATTAAACTAAAAATCGACTATGAAACGAGCATATTTATTTGCTTTAGTGTTGGGTTTAGGCATTCTTACAGCCTGTCAGCCTGCAAAAAAACAAGAAGTTCAGGCTGATCCGGAACTCGATTCTCTTCTTGCTCTTGGGCGCATGAGTCCTGAACTAATGTGGAAATTCGGAAGAGTAAATGATCTTCAGCTTAGTCCGGATGGTAAACACATTATGTACGGCATTACACGTTACAGTCTGACAGATAATAAAGGTCAGAACAACCTCTTCGTTTTAACACTGTCCAATAATTCACTGAATATGATGAATGATGGAAAATCAGGTGTTTCGAATGGTCTGTGGATGCCAGATGGTGCGAAAATCGTATATCTTAACAATGACGGACAAATCTGGGAAGTAAAAACAGATGGCACAGAAAGAAGAAAGATAAGCAATGAGAAATCAGAGATTACCGGTTTTACGGTCTCACCTGATGGAAAACAATTCATGCTGGTTAAAGAAGTAAAACTCGATTCAAATGCTCAGGATCTTCATCCGGATATGCCCAAATCCAATGTCAGAATTATTAATCAGCTGAATTACAGACACTGGGATAACTGGTCTAACTTTTCATATCAGCATGTGTTTGTTGCCGGTTTTGATGGCAGTACATTATCTGATGCCAAAGATATCATGGAAAATGAAAAATATGATTCTCCGGTTCGTCCAAATGGCGGGATGGAGCAGATTTGCTGGTCGCCCGACAGTAAATTCATTGCTTATACAGCCAAGAAAACGATGGGTACTGAGTATGCACAGAATACCAATTCTGATATCTTCCTCTATTCTCTCGAGAGTGGAAAAACAGAAAACCTGACCAATGGTATGCCCGGTTATGATATGGATCCGGTTTTTTCTCCTGATGGCAGCAAACTGGTTATAAAAAGCATGGAGCGTCCTGTTTATGAAGCTGATAAAGAGAGAATTATGGTATTGGATCTTGCAGCCAAAACATGGACAGATTATTCAAAAACCTTTGATCAGAGTTCATCGAATTTTACTTTCAGTGACGATAGCAAAACCTTATATTTCATAAGTGGTTTCCAGGCAACTTACCAGATTTATTCCTTAAACTTTAACGATGGTGTTATTCGCCAGATAACCAAAGGAGACCATGATTATACATCATTATTGGTTAAAGGGGATGTTATGGTCGGACAACGCATGGCAATCAATATGCCTGCAGAAATGTATAAAATTGACATCGCCAGCGGACAGGAAACCCAACTTACCTTTACCAACAAGAACATTCTGGATAAAATTGAAATGGGCAAAGTAGAAGCCCGTTGGATACCAACTACGGATGGCAAACAAATGCTGACCTGGGTTATTTACCCCCCAAAATTCGATCCCTCCAAAAAATACCCAACCTTATTGTACTGTCAGGGTGGACCACAAAGTACAGTTAGTCAATTCTTTTCATACAGATGGAATTTTCAGATGATGGCGGCAAACGATTACATTATTGTGGCTCCCAATCGCAGGGGTCTCCCCTCTTTTGGTCAGGAATGGAACGATCAGATTATGCAAGATTATGGTGGCCAGAATATTCAGGATTACTTATCAGCAATTGATGCTGTTTCTGCAGAGCCTTATGTGAATAAAGATAAACTGGGTGCTATTGGTGCTTCCTATGGCGGATTTAGTGTTTATTATCTGGCCAGTCATCATGAAAAACGATTCAAAGCCTTTATTTCCCATTGCGGTATGTTCAATTTCGAAAGCTGGTATGGATCTACAGAAGAATATTGGTTCCCGGGTTCCGACCTTGGTGGAGCATACTGGCAGCAACCTACTCCCAAGAGCTATTCGTATTCACCCCATAAATTTGTTGATAAATGGGATACTCCGATTATGATTATTACAGGAGGACGCGATTTCCGGATTCCCTATACAGAAAGCCTCCAGGCTTTTAATGCCGCTCAGTTGCGGGGTATACCCAGTAAACTATTATTCTTCCCGGAAGAAACCCACTTCGTTACCAAACCCCAGAATGCCGTTATATGGCAACGGGAATTCTTTGGCTGGCTCGATAAATATTTAAAGTAAATTGTTGATTATTAATTTGATAACCCAAATCAGGAAAGCTGAAAATGCTGGTAAAGTATTCTGGTATTTTCTTGCTTTCCTGATTTTATTAAATGTAATTCCAAATCTGAATTACACAGGTCCGAAATCAAATCGCCATCATTTTGAATTCAGATTTGATTATCTGCTTCATTTTTTATTGTTATTTGGACTTGCCTGGCAATACGTCTTTTGGAAAAAATCGGTCCTCTATACGAACCGTCTCAAGTTGGTAAAAGCTTTTCTTTTTGGTGTAACAATTGCACTGTTAACTGAATATGTTCAAAAACTGATCCCCGGCAGGTCGTTTAATCGTGTTGATTTATCCTACAATCTTATCGGACTTTTATTCGGCAGTTTAGTCTCTCTCCTCTATTTCCACCCAAATAATTTCATTAGCACCTTTGTATCTAAATGTTTTAAGAAATTAAAATGAAAATCTTCAGGTTTATTCCCGGTCATATTCTATTTATTATCAGGGTTTACCTTTTGGGAATGTTTGCATTTTCTTTGTTCAGAATGATCCTTTTTCTGACAAATTATTCACATGTCCAATCGATAGAAACCGACCGGTGGTATTTTATTATCATGGCTTTTGTCATGGGAATCCGTTTCGATACAGTCATCTCCGGATATATTCTGGCTTTTCCCTTTTTATTGCTGACCTTGAATAGTCTTATTTTTCCATGGTTTAAGACCATTCCTTTGCGCTACTTCTATTGGTCGAGAAAACACCTAAACCAAATCATCATTATCTATATTCTTGTCTTGTATTCTGTTGCCTTTATCATTTGTGCTGCCGATATCCCCTACTTTACTTTCTTTTTTACCCGAATGACAACCATGGCATTAACCTGGTTTGATAATCCGGAATTTGTTGTAAAGATGATTTTAAGTGAGAAATCTTATTGGATCTTTATTATTGTGCTGCTTGGGATTCTCGTCGCTTTCATTATTGGTATATGGGCAATTGGTAAAAAATATATCAAATCGCTGGAGATTCCTGGTAAACTGTATGTAAATCAAAACATTAAACCTGATTACCCATCCCCGTTTTATTACTATCTGAAAACATCTCTTTTTACAATATTGTTTGCCGGTCTGCTTTTTGTCGGGATACGTGGCAGACTTGAGCAAAAGTCACCAATCCGGGTAGGAACAGCCTTCTTTTCACCATATGCTTTTCCGAACCAACTGGGACTTAATCCGGTATTTACATTTTTGCGAAGTTATCTGGATAATTTAAAGTCGGAAAATCAAAGACTGAACCTGACTGAAGATGAAAAAGCAATTGCCTATGTGCGTGATGCATTTAATATTAAAGATTCATATCTTTCTCCACTCGCCCGTTTTGAATCGGGAATAATTGATAATAAACCTGACAGCATCGAAACTGTCCCGCCAAATGTTGTGATCATTATTATGGAAAGCATGTCAGCTGAAAAAATGGGGAGATTTGGAAATCCTGATGATATGACACCTTGTTTGGATAGCCTGGCCGACAGAGGAATTAGTTTTGATCAGACCTATACTGCCGGTATACATACATATAATGGTATTTTTTCAACGCTTTTCAGTCATCCGGCCTTACTCAGCCAACATGCAATGAAACGTCTTCCGGTGCAGTCCTATGCAGGTATAAGTCAGGCATTGAAATCATGTGGTTATGAAACTGTTTTTTTTATGACACATGATGATCAGTTTGACAATACAGGAGGTTTTTTGCGTGCAAATGATTTTAATCTTGTGATCTCTCAGAAAGATTACCCTTCATCTCAGGTAATGAGTACACTGGGTATTCCGGATCACTATCTTTTTGAGCATTCCATTGCTGTATTGAACAGGATGTATCTGAAAAAGAAGCCTTTTCTGGCTGCGTATATGACTGCCAGTGATCACGGCCCATACCTGATTCCACAGAATATTCCCTTCAAACCCAAAAATAAAGATATAAGAAAAGCGATAGTTGAGTATGCAGATTATTCTATAAATTACTTCCTGAAACTTGCCGCTAAGCAACCCTGGTTTGAGAACACCTATTTCGTATTTGTAGCCGATCATGGTTATGCTACCGGTGGTGTGTTCGATATGCCTTTGTCTTATCATCATACTCCTTTTATTATTTACAATCCGTTCCTGATTGGCAGTCCCAAAAGCTTTGATAAAATGGCAGGTCAGATTGATGTTTTCCCGACAATTATGGGGCTTGTTAATCAACCCTATATTAATAATACATTGGGTATTAATCTTTTAACACAGTCAAGACCTTTTATTTACTTCTCTGCTGATGATAAAATTGGATGTCTTGACGGGGAATTCTTTTATATTTACCGTTCCAATGGACCTGAAAGCCTGTATCGATGGAAAATGAATGATACTTACAATTACCTGCAGGCAAATGCAAAGGAAGCCAATGCCATGAAGAAATACGCCTTCTCAATGATGCAAGCCAGTCAATATTTGATTGAAAATCAGAAAGTTTCTTATGAAGTAATTGGTAAAAAGAATGAACCAGGACATTAATATTGATAGCCTGAAGGCAATCTCCTGCCGGATCAGGAAAGATATCGTTCAGAGTCTGGCAGCAGCTGGTTCCGGACATTTGGGTGGATCCCTCGATTTGGCCGATATCATGACCATTCTTTACTTTCATGTTTTAAGGCACAGACCGGAAGAACCCGACTGGCAGGAACGGGATCGCTTAATTCTTTCAATCGGTCATGTAGCACCGGTTTTATATGCTACGCTCGCAAATTCTGGTTACTTCCCAATCGATGAGCTTTTGTCATTGAGGAAATTAGGTACCCGCCTTCAAGGGCATCCGGGCAGGGATAATGGATTACCCGGAATTGAATTATCGGCAGGTTCATTGGGACAGGGACTGGGAGTGGCTGTTGGTTTAGCCATGGCTGCAAAAATGGATCAGAAACAGTGGCGTACCTATTGTATCCTCGGCGATGGGGAATTGCAGGAAGGTTCGGTTTGGGAAGCTGCAATGAGTGCAGCCCACTATAAATTAGGTAACCTGATTGCCATTGTCGATAGAAATTATTGTCAGATTGATGGCAATACAGACGAAGTAATGGAAATTGAACCTCTTGCTGAAAAATGGAGGTCTTTTGGCTGGTTGGTATTATCCTGTAACGGACATAATTTTTCTGAGTTATTAAGAGTCTTTAATGAGGCCATAGCTGTTGGAAATCAACCTGTTGTCATAATTGCATCAACGATAATGGGTAAAGGCATTAAAAGCATCGAAAATGATTACAGATGGCATGGTAAAGTCCCGGATCAGAAACAGGCAGTCTTGTTTTTAGCAGAACTGGACCAAAGCGAAGATTTTCATGGAATATAGAATAAAATCAAGGATAGCAACCAGACAGGGGTTTGGAGAGGCTTTATTGGAAGCAGGATTTCTTGTTCCGGAGTTGGTAGGTTTGGGAGCAGACATTACCGCTTCTGTTGGTATGAATCTTTTCCGGGATCAGTTTCCGGATCGCTTTTTTTCATTGGGAATTGCCGAACAGAATTGTATCGCTGTGGCTGCAGGCCTTGCCCTTGGCGGTAAACTGCCTGTATTTTCAACCTATGCTGTTTTTGCTGCACACCGGGCCGCTGATCAGATTCGTGTTTCGCTGTGTTACAACAACCTGCATGTTATTATCGGAGGGGCCCATGCTGGTATCAGTGTCGGACCCGACGGTGCAACGCATCAGGCACTGGAAGACATTGCCTGTATGCGGGTTTTACCCAATATGACAGTTATTTCAGCATGTGATGCAACGCAGACCCGTAAAGCGACACTTTCAGCCATAATGGATCTGAAAGGTCCGGTATATATTCGGTTTGGCAGGGAAGCTGTTCCGGATTTTACACCGGATGATCTCCCCTTCATTCCGGGAGAGGCTCAACTGCTTAAAGGTGGAAACGATGTATGCCTGATTGCAACAGGTCATTTGGTGTGGGAAGCATTGCAGGCAGCACAGATTCTTGAAACAGAAAATATCTCAGCAGCAGTGCTTAACATTCATACAATTAAACCATTACATGAAACGGCGGTTATTCAGGCTGCACGGCATACAGGTGCTATAGTCTGTGCAGAAGAACATCAGGTTACCGGAGGTTTAGGTGGAAGTGTGGCTGAAACCCTTGCCAGAAATTTCCCTGTCCCGATCGAATTTGTCGGAGTAAATGATTCCTTTGGTGAATCAGGAAAACCGGAAGAACTGATGAAAAAATACGGGCTTACTGCCGCACATATCGTCCATTCGGCAAAGGCGGTTATTCAAAGAAAAGAATCCTTGAACAACCAGATTTAAATGAACAGCCCTGATTGATGTTTTCTTTTTATATTTGGTCACTCAGAAACACGACCATCTATGAAAAAATTTCCACACACTTACGTTTTAATCTTCTCTCTGATTCTTCTTGCGGCAATTGCCACCTGGATTGTCCCTGCCGGCGAATACCAGAGAAAAAGTGTTGATACCGGATTGAATAAACGGGAAATGATTGATGCAGATTCCTATAAGCTGGTTGCTCAGCAGCCTCAGACCTGGCAGGTATTTTCAGCATTTTACAAGGGTTTTGTCAGATCACCGAAAATCATTGTATTCATTCTGATACTAGGGGGGGCTTTTTGGATCATGAACGAAAGCAAAGCCATTGATGTGGGTGTTATTTCCTTTCTGAAGCGGAGTAAAAGGCTGGAACGGTATTGGCTATTGCGAAAATTTGGAATAAACAATATTATTATTGCTTCTATCATGTTGATGTTCAGTTTCTTCGGGGCTGTATTCGGGATGGCTGAAGAGACAATAGCCTTCGTTGTTATATTCGTTCCACTCGCTATTTCGATGGGGTACGATAGCATCGTAGGTGTTTGCATGTGCTTTATTGGCGCAGGGATTGGTTTTGCCGGTTGTATGCTCAATCCATTCACGCTGGGTATTGCTCAGGAAATTTCGGGATTACAACTCTTTTCCGGTATAGAATACCGTTTTATCATGTGGATGATTATCAACATTGTCGGGATTTCCTATGTTCTGTGGTATGCAGCCCGGGTCAAGAAAAACCCGACAAAATCGATTATGTATGAGGATGATGCGTATTGGCGTACACACCATGCACAAAATGCAGAACCCGTTAAATCGGTTTCAGGTCGTCATGTATGGGTCATTTATACTTTGATCAGTCTTTCTGTCATCGTTTATGCAGTACTCATGCCCATCAACAGTGTCAAGGTAGGAAGTTCGGCAATCAGTATGCCCCTGCTGCCGGTTCTGGCAGGTCTTTTCCTGATTACCGGGTACTACAGCCTGAAAAAATCCATGGAAATTTTTGTCCTGAATATTCTGATGTTCACAATTCTGTTTTTAATCGCCGGAGTTACCGCATTTGATTGGGGACTGCTCGAAATAGCAGCACTTTTCTTTGTAATGGCCATCGCGTCAGGCTATTCGATGGGTAAAAGTGCCAATGATATCAGTAAACTGTTCATAACCGGAGCCAAAGATATCCTGTCGGCAGCGCTGGTGGTCGGATTAGCCGGAGGTATTATAGTGATACTGGAGGATGGTAAAGTAATCGATACGATATTGTATTCGATATCCCGTTCCATGGAAGGCAGCGGAAAAATAGGGACGCTTTCGATGATGTATGTATTTCAATCCGGTTTAAATATGCTGATCACTTCAGGAACAGCAAAAGCAGCTCTGATTATGCCTATACTCCGGGATATATCTGAAATGGTCGGTTTATCAAAACAAGCTACTGTAACAGCCTTTCATATCGGGGACGGATTTACCAATATGATTACTCCCACCTCGGGCGTATTAATTGGTGTGCTGGAAATTGCACGAATTCCATTTCACAAATGGTTTAAATGGGCTTGGAAACTTATATTGATACTGGTTGTCTTAGGATGGGTGTTGCTCTTACCTACAGTTTTAATGCAACTAAATGGATTCTAGCTGCTGATTTTCAAACCGATAACTCCTGCAACAATCAGTAGAAATGATAAAATCCTCAGCATAGAACCGGGATCTTTAAAGACCAGAATACCCAATAAAAAGGTACCGGAAGCACCAATGCCTGTCCAAACAGCATAAGCTGTACCAATGGGTATCGTTTTTTGTGCGTACCAAAGAAAATACCCGCTCAGAGCCATCGAAATACTGGCAAAAATCAGCCATACTAATCGGTTTCCCGTTGTTTCCGACATTTTAAATCCAAGAGGCCATCCAATTTCAAATAGCCCCGCTAAAAATAAAAAAATCCAGGCTTTGCTCATATTCAGCAAAACTAGGCATTTATCTCCATAATCCGATAATAAGTCCCATCACAACAAAAGAAACTGTCATATATCCTGCATTGATAAGCATATAAGTTGTTGATCTGCGCTCAAATAAGCCGATTACGAAAATTCCCATCGAAATAAAACCAAATCCGGTCAGAAATCCTGCGATTGCCCCCCAACTGTAATCAGTGTCCGGTGCGTTCAAAAACATACCCAGATTAACAGCCATGACGAAAGTCCATAGAAATGCAAATCCGAATATTTTGGCCATATTTCCCTTTTGAATTTCAGAATCTGTTAATCCATTGGCTTTCATCCATGCCTTTCCAAATAAAATGGGTGAATACCAGAGAAATCCGATGAGAAATGTTGAAATCGCAGCAACGATGACTGCCAGCCAGTTTAAAGTTGAGATATCCATGCGTTCTGATTTAAGGTTAATTATTTGGTTTAGAATTTTATGATTTATATTAGTATTGACCGGGTAATGACTTTAGATACCGGTTCATTGCCATTAATTCTTCATTGGTCATATGAGCCGTACTTTTCCAGGGCATATAATCACTTAGCCGCCTGCCTTCAGGCGTTTCGCCGGTATGCATCACCCTGATAAAATCGGTTTCCGTCCAGGATCCTGCTGTTGATCCCTGAATAAGCGAGGGCGCAAATGGCGCTTTCGGATTCGGATCCTTCCCTCCTGCCAGATTATTTCCATGACATGTCCGACATCCAAAAACATCAACCAGATATTGACCGTATTCTTTCGAAATCTGAGGTTGCATGCTGGCTATTGGTTTTCTTTGATGATCCACAACCTCAGCAGAGATTACATCTCCAAATGCACCCAATCCGGTTAATACCTTACCCGTAATGGTAAATTGCCGATCTTTATTCCAGGTTTTATTAACCGGTTTTACCGTTTGAAAGAAAGCAACAATGGCACTTATATCTCTGACTGATAAATGGTTAAAATCTTTGGATGGCATTATAAACAAGGGTTTCCCGGCAGGGTCTACTCCATGTTGAATTGCACGAACCCAATCAGCATAGGAATAATCCGGCAAGCCTCCGGTTCCGGGTGTTAAATTCGGGGCATTTACGATTGCAAGATCGGGTTCATTGAAAAAGGCAGTTCCTGAAAAATCGGAACCATGGCAACCGGCACAAAGCACAAAAGCCCAGCGTTTTCCTAATTCAATGGATGCACTGTCAGACGGGACCGAAACAATGGAAGGCTCAACTGTGTAATTTTTGGAAATTCGCCGGTTGAAAGAGTCAACAAGCAACGAACCAATTAATATTAACATCAGGAGTAAACCTCCTGCAACTATTCCTGCCCATTTGAAGAATCGTTTCATATTAACCTCCTTTTGAGCAGATTAACAAATGAGCATTGTAAACAGGATATTGAAATTAACGGTTTAACAATTAAATAACAGTTTATTCCCTGCTTTTTTAAAATTACCTTTGCAAAAAAAGATTTTATGGAAAATGATGATCCGGTCTACAGTCGTAAAGTACTTGAAATGATAACAGTAGCCCATGAATTTTGTCTTTTTATGGAGAAAAGCGATGATTACCCTGAAAAACAAATTTATAGTTACCTGCAAAAAGTTTTACCGCTGCTCTATATCAAAGGTTCACTCCTCCCTGATGTTACACCGGAACACGAAGAATTTGCAGAACGCTTTGTTACAGAAGAAGAATGGGAAAATCTGTTTCTGATTTTAAGCAAAAAGTTCTCGACTAACGATTCGTTTGATATTATACCAGACGATAAAATTAAAGCTGAAGGCTATGAAAGAATTAGTCTCTCTGAATGCCTTGCCGATATTTATCAGGACATGAAGGACTTCGTAATCCTTTATCAGAAAAGCTCGCATGCTGCGAAAGAAAATGCAGTTTTTCAATGTGCCGAATTGTTCAAATCCCGCTGGGGACGCAGCATTACGCACTGTCTGAACCCGATCCATAAGTTGATTTACCACAATATTGCGTCATCTGGTGCAGAATTTGAAAATATCCTTTAAGGGTACACTGAACTATTTTTGATTTTCCTACTTTATCCGGCGATATTTCAGTAATTTTGTACTTTATTTATTTAATCCAAATAAACATTAATGACCCTCTTCGACCTGAACGAAGGCGATAAAGCGTACATTACGAAAGTAATCGGACGTGGTGCATTTCGGAAACGCATACTCGAAATGGGGTTTATTCCTGGAAAAGAGATTCGTGTTGTAAAAAAAGCTCCGCTGAAAGATCCGACGGAATACAGTCTTATGGGATACAATGTTTCCTTAAGGAATTCAGAGGCAAAATATGTTGAGATTGAAACTAATCCGGGTATTCCTCTTCAATCCGCAAGTAAAGAATTTCAGACCTTTAATGAAGATACTCCCGGAAAACAGGATTATTCAGGCCGGAAAATAATCAATGTTGCATTGGTCGGGAATCCAAACAGTGGAAAAACAACGCTTTTCAATTTTGCTTCCGGATCTAAAGAACGGGTTGGAAATTATAGCGGCGTTACTGTTGATGCCAAAGAAGCTACAATCCGGTCAGGAGATTATGTAATCAATTTTATAGATTTACCCGGAACTTATTCTCTTTCAGCCTATTCGCCCGAAGAATTATTCGTTCGGAATCATATCATCGATCACCATCCCGATATTGTTCTCAATGTAATTGACTCATCAAATCTGGAGAGAAATCTCTACCTGACAACCCAATTGATCGACCTGGATGTAAAAATGATCATTGCGCTGAATATGTATGATGAGCTGTTAAATGCCAAAACCCAGCTTGATTACAATCGTTTGGGAAAACTAATCGGGATTCCGGTTATACCTACTATTGGGTCAAAGGGAAAAGGAATCGACAGGCTAATATCTACAATTATAGAGGTTTTTGACGACAGGAACGAAATACAGCGCCATATTCATATAAACTATGGTGAGCATCTTGAAGACCGGATAGCAAACATTCAGAAGAAAATTAAGATTCCTGAGAATTATGTTTTAACGGATCAGATTTCCTCCCGTTTTCTTGCAATTAAGCTAATGGAAAAGGACATGGATGCGATTTCCCGGATTGCAGGATGTTCAAATGGTGAGGAAATTCTGACCAATGCCGCCCGGGTGCGAACTCAACTTGAATTGGATAATCAGGAAGATGCTGCAAGTTTATTTACTGACGCCAAATATGGATTTATTGAAGGAGCTTTGCGGGAAACCTTGAAACCTTCAGTCGAAACCAAAGTAAAGAAAAGTGAAGTTATTGATACTCTCCTCACTCATAAACTCTGGGGTATTCCCATTTTCATTTTTCTGATGTGGCTTTCTTTTTATTCAACATTTAAGTTGGGTGAGTACCCCAAAACCTGGATATCTGAAGCAATCAATTATCTGACAATGCAGCTTGAGTATTCCATGACAGACGGGATGTTAAAAGATTTGATCATTCAGGGAATTATTGGAGGCGTTGGGGGCGTCATTGTTTTTCTTCCGAATATTCTCATTCTTTTTCTATTCATTTCATTGATGGAAGATACAGGATATATGGCCAGGGCAGCTTTTATTATGGACAAAGCGATGCACAAAATCGGTTTACACGGTAAAAGTTTTATTCCCTTGTTAATGGGCTTTGGATGCAATGTCCCTGCAATTTTGTCAACACGTATTATTGAAAGTCGGCGCGACAGGATGGTAACAATGCTCATTAATCCATTCATGTCATGCAGTGCACGCCTGCCGGTTTATATTCTCCTGATCGGTGCATTTTTCCACTCCTATCAGGGTACTGTGCTTTTTGCAGTCTACATTTTTGGTATCCTCATCGCAATTTTTTCGGCACTGCTTTTAAACCGAACATTTTTTCGCAAAGCTGATATTCCGTTTGTGATGGAGCTTCCACCCTACCGGATGCCCACAATGAGAAGCCTGGTGAAACATATGTGGTTTCGGACTGAACAGTATCTTAAGAAAATTGCAGGTATAATATTAATTGCGTCAATTATTATCTGGGCCTTGGGCTATTTTCCTGTAAATCATGATCAGAAAGTTAAATTTAATACTATTCAACAGATTATCGGGCAACAACACAAGCAGGCGATATTAGCAACCCATCAAAGTGACTCACTGAAAATCAATGAATTGACCAAGAGATTTGTGCAACGAACTGATTCCTTAAAAATGGCTCAGATTATATACCATCAGGAAAATTCATTTATTGGGAGAATTGGTAAAGCAATTCATCCTGTGATGAAGCCGCTGGGGTTTGATTGGAAAATGACAATTGCTATTCTGACAGGTATTGCCGGCAAGGAAATTGTGGTGGGTACTATGGGTGTTTTATATTCAACCCATACTGCTGAAACACGTCCGGATAAACTGGTTAGCCATTTACAAAACGAAAAATACAGCCATGGAGAACTTGCCGGCCAATATGTCTTTAACCCGGTTGTGGCTTTTTCTTTTATGATGTTTATTTTGATTTATTTCCCGTGTATTGCCGTTATTGCTGCGATACGTAAAGAAAGCGGACAATGGAAATGGGCATTGTTTATGATATTTTATTCTACTACATTGGCATGGATCATTAGTTTTGTTGTATATCAAACTGGAAAATTGTTTTTTTTATGATTCAGGAAATTATTTCCTTCACAATATTGGCAGTCTGTATATTAATTTTAGCAATAAAATATTGGCCGTCTAAAAAAAAGAAAGAAGAAAGTGTATGTAAATCATGTAGTTCCGACTGTTCCGGGTGCCCGGTTTCCGAATTAAAATCTAAATCACCCGGGCTTTCCGGACCATTGTCGAAAAAAATATAACACTTTTGTGTTATATTTGTATTTTTACTTCCCTTAAGAACCTATTTTTATGTTGAGAATTCTTGTTGTTGAAGACAATCTGATCAATCAAAAAATAACTATTTCCATGCTGAAGAAATTCAACATGAACTATGTTATCAGCGGTAATGCCCAGGAAGCACTTGCGCATTTACAGCGGGAATCTTTTGATTGTATTCTGATGGATATCAATCTGCCCGATCTAAATGGAATTGATGTTACCAACCAGATTCGGAATACAGAAAAAACACTCGGGACTTATACCCCCATTATTGCAGTTACCGGCAATAACCAACCCGGTGATGAGGAAAAAATACTTCATGCAGGCTTTGATTATTATATTTCGAAACCTGTAAATCACAACATTTTACTTGAAGTATTGCTTAAAATATACGAAGATAAACATTCTGATAATAAAGACAATACGAATATTGATCAACCATTAAGTCAGTTTACCATGCAGGAGCAAATTGTGAATCGAAATCTTTTCATAGACAACTTCCATTATTTTGATAAGGAAGTTACTCTGGAAATTCTGGATATGTTTTTTACTGAATATCCTGAACGGCTTGAAAAGCTTAAACGGTATATCGCCTCAGGTGATCTGGAATCAACACGCATAACAGCTCACAGTCTGAAAGGTGTTATAAGCAATTTCTCTGCCCCGTCTGTGGTTGAAGTTATCAGAAAAATTGAAGAAGACAGCCGTAACCAGAAAGCTGAAAATTTACCTTTGCTGTTACAGGAATTTACCAATGTTGGCGGGAAAATGATTGAAGAATTGAAATCAATCCGCGAGGAATACGTTGAATAAAATCATTTAGGCTGCAATGGCAATCCCTTATCTGCCGCTTCCAACCTTTTAAGACCAGCCATCGGTAAAGGATATCCAGGTTTCAATTCCAAAGCTTTGTTGTAATCAGAGCGGGCCCGAGTCACATCTCCGCCCAATTCATAGCTATATCCCCGATTATACCAGGCTTCAACATAGGAAGGATCGATTTCAACAGCCCTGGAAAAGTACTTTGCCGCCTCACCAAATACCTTAAGGTAGTACATGTGAATATACCCAAGGTTAAATTGTGCGAATTTATTGCCTGGCTCAACTTTAAGAATTTTATTATACTCAGCCATGGCTTCATTCAGTTGATCTGTTTCCTGATAGTATAAACCTTTAAAATACATAGGCTCAATACTTTCTGGTCTTAACGAAGCTGCATTATTCAGGTAGTCAAGCGCTAGTTTGCTCTTTTT
>CAYLTH010000001.1:81153-84076 GCA_964386485.1 uncultured Bacteroidales bacterium
TTTCAAAATCGATTCAGCTTCCCTTAATGATTTACATGGAATAAACCCCTGAAGTGCTTGATTAGCCTGCCAGTGACCGGGAAAAATTTTGGGGTCAAAATGATCACGACCATAGGCTTCCCAGACTATCTTCCAGGGGAAAAAAGAATACGGACCCATACCCAGCAGTGAGTACCAGCCATTTCGTTTCATCAATGCCTGTATCATCTTTCCTTTACGTTGGCTGAGTTTCTGATAATGTGACTCCAGATAATTATTCAATTCTGTAAAGTGCTGAATCTCTTCAGGTTTAAGGAGAAATCCGGTTTTATGATAGGGCAACAGAACGCTTCTGTATATCATTTCGGATTCATCTTTTCGAAAGTTTTCTTTCGTAATCAGCGGGTACATAAAGGGCTCCAGACCAGCTATTAAATCTTCTTTCCCGAAAAAATAGACATCATTCGCTCCACAGGTGTTTATTCCCTGACGTGGAACTGAATCTTTCCGGATAGCTATTGGTTTGAAGTTTTTGACAGGACTATGATTTCGTTTCCCAAGCACACATAAAGGGGATCCTTCACCATGTAAAGGTTCAGCCTTCATTGCAACTAGTCTGCCGCCTTCAAAACGGAAATATGGAATCGGAAATTGAGTTTCGCTTCCCTTACGGAAGTGAACCAGTCCATAGTGTGTTCCGACATTTGGAAAAACCTTTGCCTGGGTAAGGTCAATGATTTCCTCCACCTTAAATGGAGTATTTCCGGCTTTAAACGACCTGAAATAGCGGTTTGCCCCTTCATTGTGAAAGAGAGATAAGGGTAAAAAGAATACAGCCTCTCCCCCGTCTTTCAAATGATGTTGGATGGCTTTCAAAACAAACAATCCGGCAAGTTCAATACGAGAACCACCCAGCAGCAAGGATCTGTTATGAATGGCAAGACCATATTCCACAAAAAGCGGTCTCACTATTTTCTGATAGGTATCCGGGATATTGTTGTAATTAAGCCAGGGCGGATTGCCAAAAATGATATCTGCTTTAAAATCAGGTTGCTGAAATAAAAAGTCGGTTTGTAAAAACTGACTGCTGTCTACCTTTTTCCGGGCAGCACCTTCAATATTTTGCAGCGCCTTTGCATAGAATACCGGATCAGTTTCAATTCCGTAAAGCCTGCCGGGATCTACCTGTTTCCGGGATGAATAGCTCAGTAAAGCGGTTAAAAGGGCAGCATCCCCCATCGTCGGATCCAGGATGTTCTGCCCTTTTAAACACTTGTCATACAGTTTATATCTCCTGATAGCAAAATGAGCCCAATTTTCAGGAGTAAAAAATGCACCGAGTGGCTTAGCGGATTCTGTCAATCGATCAGACCTTTTTCTTAAGTTCTGCGTAAACCTTGGTTTCCAGTTCTTCGCAGAGCTCCGGATTGTCGGTTAGCAATTGTTTCAATGAATCTCTGCCTTGTCCGAGTTTGGTTTCACCATAACTGTACCAGGAGCCGCTTTTCTTAATGATATTAAAATCGGTTGCCAGGTCAATGACCTCTCCCATACGGGAAATGCCTTCTCCGTAAATGATATCGAACTCAGTTTGCTTAAATGGCGGTGCTACTTTGTTCTTTGTGACTTTCACTCGGGCACGGCCTCCAACAATGTTTTCGCCATCTTTAATTTGTGCAATCCTGCGAATATCAAGCCTTACAGAGGAATAGAATTTCAAAGCATTCCCACCGGTTGTTGTTTCCGGATTGCCAAACATCACACCTATCTTGTCCCTGAGCTGATTGATAAATATACAGGTACAACCGGTCTTGCTGATTGTTGCTGTGAGTTTACGCAGTGCCTGCGACATGAGTCTGGCCTGTAAACCCATTTTCGAATCACCCATTTCACCTTCAATTTCACTTTTAGGAGTCAGGGCTGCAACACTATCAATAACAATGATGTCGATGGCTCCGGAACGAATCAGATTCTCGGTGATTTCCAGGGCCTGCTCTCCGTTATCAGGTTGTGAAACGTACAGGTTTTCAACATCTACACCCAGTTTCTTCGCATAAAAACTGTCGAAAGCATGCTCCGCATCAATAAAGGCAGCCAGTCCGCCGGCTTTCTGAGCCTGAGCGATTGCATGGATTGCCAGTGTTGTTTTACCTGAAGCTTCCGGACCATAAATTTCGATAACCCTGCCACGCGGCAAACCACCTATTCCCAATGCATTGTCCAGTCCGATTGAACCGGTGGGAATAAACTCCATGTTCTCAATGGGCTGGTCGCCCAGTTTCATTACCGTACCTTTACCATACGCTTTCTCGATTTTATCGAGTGTCAACTGGAGCGCTTTTAGCTTTTCCTTGTTGTCATTTACTTCTTTTGCCATGTCAAATTCTCTTAATGTTTTATACTTTTTGAAATTTTCGCCGGGAAAACATACCGGTATAAATATATACGGAACGAGCCTGCCAAGTCGGAAGCGAAATTAGAAATATTTTTATCCGATGATTTGCCGGGTAGGATCTTTTGTTTCAACTTTTGTTATAACTTCCTCAATAACACCATCTTCCGAGATTACAAATGTCACCCGGTGAATTCCATCATAGGTTTTGCCCATAAACTTCTTCGGTCCCCAAACGCCATAATCCAGCAGAATTTTCTTATCCACATCGGCAATCAGAGGAAAAGGCAGCGTAAATTTATCTGCAAACTTTTTGTGTTTAGCCTGATTATCTGCACTCACACCCACAACTTTATATCCTTTTTTCAGAAGGACATCATAATTATCCCGCAAATTGCAGGCCTCCGCTGTACATCCCGGCGTATCATCCTTCGGGTAGAAGTATAAAATAACTTTACTACCCTTAAAATTATTCAGGTTGATGGTTTTCCCATCCTGGTCAATTCCCTCAAAATGAGGTGCTTTATCTCCAATTTTTAATGTTGTCATGGT
>CAYLTH010000001.1:84176-93681 GCA_964386485.1 uncultured Bacteroidales bacterium
GGTCAATTCCCTCAAAATGAGGTGCTTTATCTCCAATTTTTAATGTTGTCATGGTGTTGATTTTTATCCTTTAATCCGTTGGCTAAAAGCGCAACGGCAATTTATAATCCTTTTTCCTTTTCCCTTTTTCCTTTTTCCTTCACAAAGTAGCTGCAGATCCCCGTTATCGGGCATTCCCCGCATTTCGGTGTTCTGGCCTGGCAGACATACCGTCCGTGTAAAATCAGCCAATGATGCGCCAGGGGTATTTTGTCTTCGGGTATATGTTTAACCAATTGTAATTCAGCTTGTAATGGATTTTTTGCCTTCACAGTCAAGCCAATTCGGGCAGCCACTCTGAACACATGGGTATCCACTGCCATGGCTGGTTTGTTGAACACCACCGAAGCCACAACATTTGCAGTCTTCCGTCCTACTCCGGGTAACTTCTGGAGTTCATCAACATCTTCAGGTACAACACCCTTGAAAACAGTGGTAAGCATTTGGGCCATACCCAAGAGGTTTTTGGCTTTATTATTAGGGTAGGAACAGGTTTTAATCAGCTCGAAAATATCTTCCACAGCAGCATTCGCCAGTTGCCAGGGATCCGGATAGGCCTTAAAAAAGGGTGGTGTAATGATATTTACCCGTTTGTCGGTACATTGTGCTGATAAAATGGTAGCTACAACCAATTGATACGGATCAATATAATCCAGTTCAGTTGCAGCATCTGGCTGAAATTCAGCAAAATAGGCTATGAATTTTTCGTACCGTTCTTTGATTGTCATGATATACAAAAGAACACATTTTCTGCCGGACTTGTTCAGTTGTGGATAACTATTCTGAGTGACGAGTGACGCGTGACGAGTGACAGGAGAAGGAAAAAGGAAAAAGGAAAAAGGGAAATAATCTTTGTAGAGACGCACGGTTGTGCGTCTCATGAGGTATGACCCCAAATAAAGGAAAAAGGAAAAAGGGAAAAGGTAAAGGAATAAGTAATTGTTAAATGGGTTTATGACATGACTTTCAAGGTCTGTATGACTGAAGTTTCGTTTCTGGTGACCTTACGAGACCTGGAAAGTCTCCTGTTCGGCATCCTGCTCAGATCGGTTTTAGTCAAGGGTTTAAGATAGTTTTCGTATAAAAAAGCCCCATACAGCATAGTCGCATTATATTCATTAATGCCACCGGGGTAATATTCCTGGGCACTGAGGAGATCGGCGTGGTAGTAGTTGATGAGGGTATCCCCACTTATTCATAAATCCCCTTAATGACGAAATTAACGTTAAAATCGTCAGTTAAATGACGGAATTAACGTAAAATACGCCATTTAGTTGACGGAATTAATGGTAAATTCGTCAGAATGATTTATCTTTGTCAAAATTTACCCTTATGGAGACTATTCAAAGACTGCTGAAACGAAAGATTGAATCACGCATGGGAGTTGGTAAAGTGATGTTGCTTTATGGAGCAAGACGTGTTGGTAAAACCTTTTTGCTTGAGCAAATCATCCGGGAATTTGATGGGAAATACATGAAAATGAACGGGGATGATGGTGATACATTACGATTACTTGAAGACCGCAGTATTTCTAATTATCGAAGATTATTCAATGAGATAAAGCTATTGGTAATAGATGAAGCTCAGCAGATACCAGATATCGGCATGAAACTAAAGTTAATGGCAGATGAAGTTCCGGGTCTTCAAATAATCGCTTCCGGATCGTCGGCCTATAAGCTTTTAGATCAGACTTTAGAGCCTCTGACCGGCAGGTGTTATTTATTTCCGATGTTCCCTGTTTCTCAAGCAGAGCTATCCCTTCGTGAAAACATGTTGGAAACCAGACAAAACCTTGAAGACAGGCTGATATTCGGTTCTTATCCGGAGGTATTGGGAATTACAAACAAAACAGAAAGACAACAATATCTGTTTAGTTTAGTCAACACCTATTTGTATAAAGATATTCTAAGTATTGATGGTGTCAGGCATGCCGGCAAACTTACTGACCTCCTCAGAATGATTGCTTATCAGACTGGTAAAGAGGTGTCGAACGAGGAACTCGCAAGAAACCTGAATATGAGTAAAACCACTATTGAGAAATACCTTGATTTACTGAGCAGAGTATACCTGATTTTCAAATTAAACGGATTTAGCCGTAATCTCCGTAAGGAAGTCACAAAAAACTGTAAATGGTATTTCTATGATAATGGCTTGAGGAATGCATTGGTGAGTGATTTAAGACCACTGGCATTAAGACATGATACCGGTGATTTGTGGGAAAATTATCTGATTTCTGAACGGCAGAAGAAAATATCCTACAACGACCTGCCTATAGAGATGTTTTTCTGGAGAACGTATGACCAACAGGAAATCGATGTGATTGAACGCTCAATGGATAGTCTGAGTGCTTTTGAGATTAAATGGAAAGACCGCAAAGTACGATTTCCCGCAGCATGGAAAACGCACTATCCGGAATCTGAGAATACCATGATCTCCACAGAAAACTATCTGGACTGGATAGCGTAACACTCAATTTTCTTCCATCTTTTAAATAGAATCAAAAAAGGCCACCTGGTTAAAGTGGCCTTTTTTTTAATTCAACATCGTTTTTACGGTCAATCCCTGCGGGGTGGTTTTAATAAACAGGGCGGCGGAGTAATTTAACAGGGCCTGAATGACGTGCTCCGAAGGTGCGGGACCAGAGGTAACTTCCTGATCTGTTTCTTGTTGGGGCTGATAAATGTCGAAAGAATAATAGGGTAAGTCTTCGTTCATAGAATGTTGTTTGGTTAAACATTACATTCAAAACGGACTTTTTATGCCTTTATTTTTTCAGCATTAAAAATTTTATACCGTGAGGATGATGTCCTTTTCAACAGCTATTTTACGAAGGTTGATCAGGGCATACCGCATTCTTCCCAAAGCCGTATTAATGCTGACATCAGTCTGCTCGGCAATGTCCTTGAAACTCATATCCTGATAGGCGCGCATGACCAAAACTTCCTTCTGTTCTTCCGGCAGATACTCAATCATTTTACGGACATCTTCATGAATCTGCTCGATAATCATCTTTTGCTCAACTGTATCCTCGGCCAGTTCAACGGTATTGAAAACATCATACTCATTGTCTTTTACTTCAACAACGGGTAAGCGTTTTGCTTTCCGGAAATGATCGATGATCAGGTTATGGGCAATCCGCATAACCCACTGAATGAATTTCCCTTCTTCCTTATAAGTACCGCCACGCAGGGTGTTGATCACTTTTATAAAGGTGTCCTGGAAAATATCATCTGCAAGGCTTTTATCCTTGACAGTCATAAGAATATACGCAAAAATCCTGTTCTGGTGTCTGCGGATAAGTTGTTCGAGTGAAGATTGGTTACCGTTAAGGTACGCATGGATCAATTCATGATCACTAATCACCTGAGTATTCATAATACCCCCCTTTTTATTTAGTTAAACACTGAAAAAGGTAGATATTACTCGATAACAGGCCTCCTATGGGTTAAATGATTAGTCTACTGCGTCTTTTGGAATGCCGGCACGCTATAAATGCTGTTTGTCCGACATTTTCACGGCAAATATATAACAAGAAATCCCTCAATGCAAGTTTTCTTGTAATTTTGTTGTGAAATATTTTGAACTATGGAGGAACTCAGCCAGCTTGACCCGAAGAAATACATTATTATAAAAGGAGCCCGGGTCCATAACCTGAAAAACGTGGATGTGGCGATTCCCCGCAATAAACTTACCGTGGTGACCGGATTAAGCGGATCCGGAAAATCATCACTGGCCTTTGACACTATTTATGCGGAAGGACAACGTCGCTATGTGGAAAGTCTCAGCTCCTATGCCCGGCAGTTTCTGGGCAGGATGAACAAGCCGGAAGTCGACTATATTAAAGGAATCTCACCCGCTATTGCCATCGAGCAAAAGGTGAACAGCCGAAATCCGAGATCAACCGTTGGAACGTCTACGGAAATCTACGAATACCTGAAGCTCCTGTATGCCCGGATCGGGCGCACCTACTCCCCTGTCTCCGGTGAACTGGTTAAGCGTGATACCGTGAGTACGGTGACGGATTTTGTCATGAACCTGCCTGAAACCACGAAAGTAATGGTGTTTTCACCACTGATCCTGAAAAATCTACGTACGGTTAAAGAACAACTCGGAATCGTACTTCAGCAGGGTTTTTCAAGAATATTTATTAAAGGCGAACTCTTCCGGATTGAGGAGGTCATGAATAATGATCAAAAGCAATGCACCAACGATGAATGCATGATTATGATCGACCGCTTAGCCGTGGACAAGAATGATAATGACCAGCCGGGTCGTGTAGCCGACTCGGTGCAAACAGCCTATTTTGAGGGAGAAGGAAGCTGTGTGGTGGAATATATTGATGAAAAGGGGAAAACGTGTCGTAAAACCTTTAATAACCGGTTTGAAGCTGACGGGATCAGTTTTGAAGAACCTTCTGTTAACCTCTTCAGTTTTAATAACCCATATGGGGCCTGTAAAAGCTGTGAAGGCTTTGGCTCTGTGATCGGGATTGATGAAGATCTGGTTGTTCCGAATAAAAGTTTGTCTGTCTATGAAGATTGTGTGGCATGCTGGCGTGGAGAAAAAATGGGTGAATACAAGGATAATTTTATCATCAAAGCCTATGCCTATGATTTCCCGATTCATAAACCCTATTTTGAACTGACCGAAAAACAGAAAGAGTTTCTGTGGACCGGCAACAAAGAAATTGAAGGTATTTATTCTTTCTTCCGCTACGTTGAAGAACAAACCTATAAAATCCAGTACCGGGTGATGTTGTCGCGCTATCGAGGCAAAACCGGTTGCCCGGAATGTAAAGGTACCCGTCTGCGTGGTGATGCCAATTATGTTAAAGTGGCTGGTAAATCAATCAGTGATATGGTGTTGATGCCTGTTGATCAGCTGTATCAACACTTTCAGCAGCTTCAGCTTGAATCACATGACTACCAGGTAGCGAAACGTTTGTTAACGGAAATCAAATCACGCCTCGAATTTCTGACCGATGTCGGATTGAGTTACCTGACGCTAAACCGTCTTTCTTCTTCCCTTTCAGGTGGGGAATCACAACGCATCAATCTGGCTACATCCCTGGGCAGTAGCCTGGTTGGTTCGATGTATATTCTGGATGAGCCCAGTATCGGTCTTCACCCGAGAGATACTCAACGGTTAATCAAAGTAATGCAGCGCTTGCGTGATATTGGCAACACGGTTATAGTAGTAGAGCATGATGAAGAGATTATGCGGGCAGCCGATTTTGTACTGGATATGGGTCCTATGGCCGGTAGCGAAGGCGGTGAGGTTGTATTCATGGGCGACTGGGAAGCCCTGAAAAATGACACGGTCAGTCTGACGGGTCAATATCTGAATCACCAGCTTTCGATTGCAGTACCGGAAAAACGCCGTAAATGGAAAGAATTCATCAGCCTTTACGGTGCCATGGAAAATAACCTCAAAAACCTGAATGTTAAGTTTCCGCTGAATGTACTTTGTGTGGTTACCGGTGTCAGCGGATCCGGCAAGACATCCCTTGTTAAGAAAATTCTTTATACAGCCCTGAAAAAGCATTATGGCGGTTATGGCGATAAAACAGGCCGGTTCGATCGCCTCAGCGGGGATATGCACCGACTGTCCGATACCGAAATGGTGGATCAGAACCCAATAGGACGCTCAACCCGCTCCAACCCGGCAACCTATGTAAAAGCCTGGGATGAAATCCGGAATTTATTTGCTGATCACCCGCTTTCGCGGACACGGGCTTATAAACCGGGTTATTTTTCGTTTAATATTGAAGGTGGTCGCTGTGAAGAGTGCGAAGGTGAAGGTCTGGTGCGCATTGAAATGCAGTTTATGGCCGATATCGTACTGACCTGCGAAAGCTGTGGCGGAAAACGCTTTAAAGATGAAGTCCTGGATGTACGTTATAACGATAAGAATATCAGCGATATCCTCGAATTAACAATCGATCAGGCCATTGCGTTCTTTGGTGCTGCTAAAAAGCCTACGGCAACCGAAAAGCGGATAGTTGACAAGCTGAAACCCTTGCAGGATGTGGGGCTGGGCTATCTGAAACTCGGGCAGAGTTCGAGTACACTCAGCGGTGGAGAAGCACAACGTATCAAACTGGCCTTCTTCCTCACAAAAGGGGTTAGTGACAAACCGACCTTGTTTATTTTTGATGAACCCACTACCGGACTGCATTTCCATGATATCAGTAAATTGCTGGCTGCATTGAATGCGCTGATCGACAACGGTCATTCGGTTATCGTCATAGAGCATAATCCGGATATCATCAAATGTGCCGACTGGGTGATCGATCTCGGTCCTGAAGGCGGAAATCTGGGTGGAGAAATCGTTTTTGAAGGAACACCGGAAGGTCTGGTGAAGTCCGGGACCTATACGGGGAACTATTTGCGGTTATAGGAATTAATTAATACAAGGGAAAATGTATTTGGCCGTAAAAAGCGTTAAACCAACAGAATCAGCTTTGATACTATTGAATGGGATAACGAGGCAGATTTTGATCCGGAGGTGTTGTACATGCAATCAATTTGTCTGCCTGCCTGACAATTAACCCGACCTTACTCAAATTAAAATTCATAAAAAACAAACAACCTCTTCAAAAAATCTGAAGAGGTTGTTTCATGTAGCGTGGACGAGAGTTGAACTCGTGACCTCCGGGTTATGAATCCGACGCTCTAACCAACTGAGCTACCACGCCGTTTTTGGAGGTGCAAAAGTAGAAAATTATTTTTAATTGACAAATTCTTCTTATTTTCGGTAAAATATTGACGGGCTATGGCACATCAACTTAAACTGGTTAAACTGGATCCCTGGCTGGAACCGAATGAAAACGACATTGAACAGCGCTACAAACGCTTTCTTCATAAAATGCAGGATATTGATACCGATTTTGGCGGGATCCTCAAATTTGCCGATGGATATACCTATTTAGGGTTTAACCGCGACAATGCCCGCAAAGGCTGGTATTACCGCGAATGGGCGCCGCTGGCCAGTGAGCTTTACCTGTTCGGAGATTTCAATGGCTGGCGACGGTTTACCCATCCGCTGACCAAAAATGAATATGGGATCTGGGAGATTTTTCTGGATGACAAATCCTACAAGGATTCATTTACCCATGGTTCTAAGGTTAAAGTGCTGGTTAACAGTCCTGCGGGAATCCGTGAACGCATCCCTGCCTATATCCGCCGCGTGGTGCAGGATGAAGAAAGTAAAAATTTTACCGGACAGCTCTGGTTTCCAAAAGCATTCGACTGGCAGGGAGATTCGTTTAAAATACCGGCTGAAGAACCGCTGATTATTTATGAAAGTCATGTGGGGATGGCGCAGGAAAAAGAAGGTATTGGCAGCTATACGGAGTTTAAAGAAACAGTTCTTCCCAGAGTTAAAAAGCTGGGATACAATACGATACAATTAATGGCCATCATGGAGCATCCCTATTACGGGTCGTTTGGCTACCATGTTTCCAGCTTTTTTGCTCCCTCCTCCCGTTTCGGTACGCCTGAAGAACTGAAGGATCTGGTTTGCGAAGCGCATAAAATGGGGATTGCCGTGATCATGGATATTGTACATTCCCACACTGTGCGCAATATTTTCGAGGGATTAAATGAATTTGACGGATCGGATAATCAGTATTTCCATCCGGGCGAACGCGGGATTCATCCACAATGGGATTCAAAGCTTTTCGATTATGGGAAAACCGAAGTGTTGCGTTTCCTGCTTTCCAACATAAAATACTGGATGAAGGAGTTTCATTTCGATGGTTTCCGGTTTGACGGAGTCGGGTCGATGCTGTACTTTCATCACGGAAATGAAACCATAACCGATCGTCAGAAGTACTTTACGGATGGCGTAGAATATGATTCAATTACCTACCTTCAACTTGCTAATCATCTGATACATACCATCAATAAAAATGCTGTTTCCATTGCGGAAGATGTGACCGGAATGCCGGGCTTATGTGTTCCGGTAAAAGATGGTGGGATCGGATTTGATTATCGGCTGGGGATGGGTATTCCCGATTTCTGGATAAAGTTGCTGGCCGATCAGCGGGACGAGGACTGGAGTATCGGCGAGATGTGGCAGGTACTGAACGACAGGCTTCACTATGTGAAAACGATTGCCTATTGCGAATCGCATGATCAGGCTCTGGTTGGCGATAAAACCATTGCGTTCCGGCTTATGGACAAGGAAATGTATTTCCACATGGGTAAGTCCGATGATAATCTGATCGTTGACCGTGGAATGGCTTTGCACAAAATGATCCGCCTGTTTACCATCACCATGAGCGGACAGGCCTGGCTGAATTTTATGGGCAATGAATTCGGACACCCCGAATGGATTGATTTTCCGCGCGAAGGCAATAACTGGAGTTTCAAATATGCCCGCCGGCAATGGTCACTGGCCTCCGATCCCGACTTAAAGTATCATTATCTCCAGGATTTTGATGTTGCCATGATTGAAATGGTAAAGCATTTCAAGCTGCTTTCGATGGATTATCCCGAACAACTCAATCTGGATGAAGAAAATAAAACCTTGATATACAGAAAGTCAGGTCTTATTTTTGTGTTTAACTTCCACCCTGCTCATTCCATACCCAATTATGAATTTACAGTGCCCGAACCCGGTAGGTATCACATCATTCTCAATACCGACCATAAGGCTTTTGGCGGTCAGGGAAGAGTGGATGAGTCGATTGAATATTTCAGTCGTTGGGATGAGGAGCGGCAGGTGAATGTTTTGTCGGTGTACAATATTAACAGGGCGGGAATGGTTTTTAAGCGTGACGCGTGACGCGTAACGCGTGACAAAGACAGAAATCCGTATTTTTGCCCATTAATTTGAAAATTATGAAGAAAATAATGAATCGTGTGACTTTGATGATGTTGGTTGTGTTGCCATTTATGTTAACAGCACAAAACCGGGAGATTAAATTTGAAGAAGGCCGCTGGGCTGATATTGTGGTGAAGGCCAGAAACAGCAATAAAATCATTTTTCTGGATGCCTATGCAGCCTGGTGCGGACCGTGTAAAACGATGGCAAAAACAGTATTTGTACAGGATGAAGTGGCTGATTTTTTCAATGCGAATTTCGTGTGTGCAAAAATTGATATGGAAAAGGAAGAAGGTCCTACCCTGGCCAAAAAATATGGTGTCAGAGCCTACCCTACCTATTTATTTATTGATGGTGACGGGAATCTGGTTCATCGTTCCTGCGGTTCGATGTCGGCTGCAAATTTCATTGCTGCAGCCAAAGATGCTCTGGATCCTGTAAAACAATTTGGTGCTTTGCAGAAGCGCTTTGATAAAGGTGAACGGAGTCCGGAATTCCTGCTTATTTACATTGATGCCATTTCAAAAGGCTGTATGGATACCGAACCGGTTCTGAAGCAATACCTCAGCACCGTAGCTGAGAAAGACCTGACACTACCGGTTAACTGGCAGATGATCAATCGGTTTGTGAATGATCC
>CAYLTH010000001.1:93781-95199 GCA_964386485.1 uncultured Bacteroidales bacterium
CAACGTTTTTTGCAACAGGCTACGACTCCCGAACAGTTCAAAAAGGCTCTGGCCTGGGCAAAAAAATCAACGGAAATGGATCCCAAGCCTTATAGCCGGGAAACCTATGCCCGACTACTGGAAAAATCAGGTGATAAAAAGGCTGCTATTTCGGTCATGGAGTCGTTAATCAGCGATCTAAAATCAAAAAATGAAAATGCTGAATCCTTTGAGAATCAGCTTAAAAAGTGGAAGTCCGAATAATACACCCTTATGAAAGGATTGCTCTTTCTGGTTTTCTCCGTGTTAACCCTTGTCACGGCCTGCAAGGAAGAAGTTTCTCCTCCTCCGGATCCTGAAGTACTCATGCAGGCCGACAGCAGTTTTAATGCAATGTGTCAGGAAGTAGGCATGGTCAGGGCTTTCCTTTATTATGCATCGGATTCCTGTATAAATCTTGGCGAAGGAAGCCATCCGATTATCGGTCACAGAAGCCTGGAAATCCGGTTTAAAGAACGCGGAGATCAGCCTTTGTCCTGGTATCCGGTAAAGGCTGTGATTGCAGCATCCGGAGAGCTCGGGTATACGTTTGGCAACTGGAAACTCAGTCTGACGGATACGAGTTTGTATGGAAATTATGTGACGATCTGGAAAAAGCAAAAGGATGGCTCCTGGAAATACTTACTGGATACCGGAAACAGCACTCCCAAACCGGCAGATTCGCTTCAATAACGCAGTAATCTGAACATTTATAGCAGCTTATCCGTTATTCTTTAAAATAATAGCTATGAGTGAAAACGATAACAATGTCAGGGCTGAGGTATTTCCCGGCGGACCCCTTAAAATTGAAGCAGATTTTGTAGTAAAAACCAAAAGCGGTGAAGAAATCGTTCGGCAGGGACCCGTATTTTTCTGTCGTTGCGGATCCAGTTCTACCAAACCTTTTTGCGACGGTGCACACCGCAAAAGTGAATTCGACAAGGATTAAGGATATTCGGTATTCTTAAAGTTAAAGCAGGTTCGCCTGCTTTTTTTATTTCCATACCTTCGTTTTTCATTCCGGATTGTTGGAAACCCCGAATACTAATTAAGCATTTATTCGATTACAATTGTAAATTATTTCGGTTATTCACAATTGTAAACGTTTGTAATAATCTGAATATCAGTCCAAATATACTTTTGAAAATGATGATGATAAAGAATAATCCTCCGAAAGCTGAGCAAAAAGAAGAAATTCTGGAAAAACACGGTGATGTCCGGATTGACCCGTATTACTGGCTGAATGATCGTGAAAACCCGGAGGTTCATGCCTATCTGAAAGCAGAAAACGACTATACAGAAACGGTACTTGAACCGGTTAAGAAGCTCAGAGAGAGTCTGTTTTCGGAAATGAAGAGCAGGATGAAGGAGGACGATATGAGTGTTCCCTGGCGAAAGAA
>CAYLTH010000001.1:95299-99589 GCA_964386485.1 uncultured Bacteroidales bacterium
CGGAAATGAAGAGCAGGATGAAGGAGGACGATATGAGTGTTCCCTGGCGAAAGAATGGTTTCTATTATTACCAACGATATGAAAAAGGGAATGAATATCCCCTGTTTTGTCGTAAAAAGGGAGACCTTCAGGCAGAAGAGGAAGTGTTGCTTGATATTAATCATCTTGCAGAAGGTCAGGCCTTTGTTGATATCGGGTCGATTGAAGTAAGTCCGGATCAGGAACAATTGGCCTATACTATTGATTTTGAGGGCAGAAGAAAGTATTCGCTTTACATTTTAAATCTGAAAGATGGGTCAACGGAGGCAGCCGGAATACCCAATTGCGGAGGAGATCTCTGTTGGGCAAACGACAATAAGACCTTGTTCCTGACTGTAATTGATGAAGAAAAGCTTCGGTATGACCGTGTATTCCGGTATGTTGTGCAATCGGGAGAGCCGGCTGTGGAAGTTTATTATGAAAAGGATGAGACCTTTTATTACATCAGCACTGAAAAAACAACAGATGACCGGTATATTCTGATAAACTGCACCAGTACGATGCAGTCGGAAACACTTATACTGGATGCAGATACTCCGTTGGAACCATTCCGGGTTTTTCAAGCCCGGACAAAAGATGTTTTATATGATGTGGAACATTTTCGGGATCAATTTTACATTGTGACAAATCTTAATGCACAGAATTTTAAGCTATTAGCGTGCCCTGAAAAGCAAACAACACTTGATTACTGGTCGGATGTTATTCCCCATAATCCGGATGTATTGCTGGAAAGCATTCAGGTTTTTAACAACTTTCTGGTTGTGGGCGAACGGACCAAAGGATTGGCCCGCATTCGAATAATCGATCAAAATTTGCATGAAGGACATTACCTTGAATTTGAAGAAGAGGCTTATACTGTGCATACAATTGCGAATACAGAAATGGATACAGCTTACCTTCGGTTCAGCTATAGTTCTCTTACCACTCCGCATTCGGTTTACGACTACAATATGGCGGACCGAAGCAGGATTTTACAAAAACAACAGGAGGTAAATGACCTTAATTTTAAAACAGAAAATTATTTAAGTAAACGCATTTATATTACAGCAAATGATGGAGTTGAAGTTCCAGTATCCATCGTTTTTAAAAAGGAAACGCACCTTGATGGCAGTCACCCTCTCCTATTGTATGCCTATGGTTCGTATGGGATTTCTACTGATCCGTATTTCAGCAGCAACCGGCTGAGTTTGCTCGACAGGGGCTTTATTTTTGCCATAGCACATGTGCGGGGTGGTGAAGAAATGGGGCGTTGGTGGTATGAAGCAGGGAAGCTGACGCAAAAGAAAAACACGTTTACAGATTACATTTCCGTAGCAGAATATCTGATTTCGAATAATTATACAGCGAAAGACAAGCTATTTGGCATGGGAGGCAGTGCAGGTGGATTATTAATGGGTGCGATTGTAAATATGAGACCTGATTTGTGGAAAGGTATCATTGCTTCTGTTCCTTTTGTAGATGTTTTAACAACCATGCTGGATGAAAATATCCCGCTGACAACGGCCGAATATGACGAATGGGGTGATCCGAATAAACCGGAATACTATCATTATATGAAATCGTATTCGCCCTACGACAACATTGTAAAGCGGGATTATCCCAATATTCTGGTTACAACCGGGATCAATGATTCGCAGGTACAATATTGGGAACCAGCTAAATGGGTTGCTAAGCTGAGGGATAATAATACCGGTGAAAGTAAAATACTACTTTACACCAATATGGATGCAGGACATGGCGGATCGAGCGGGCGGTATGAATCGCTGAAGGAAATTGCGCTGGAGTATGCATTTTTATTCTATTTGCTCATGGATACTGAAGAAAAATAAATTAATTTAGCATCAAATTAACCTGATCAACACATTTATTATGGCACACGCAATTCACGAAGAAAATCTCACTCAGGAAGAAAAAAAATTCAGGGAATATTATCAGAGAGCGAATGATCTCCGTAAAATTGAATTATTGAGATACGCTAAATACTGGTATGAAGAAGCTCTGGGGTTTAATATGCAAACCACTGAAGTCCAGGAGCGTCTTGATGAAACCAAAGAAGAAATCCGTAAAGAAACCCGTTCAATAATTGCTGTGGTTGTCGTGGCAGCTGTATTAATTGTTGCCTCTATCCTGATATTCTGATACAATGCTCTCTCTTACCAACATTTGTCGTTCATTCGGTGATTTGCAGGTACTGAAAGGCATAAGCCTGGAAGTAAAAAAGGGAGAAATAGTATCTATTGTCGGGGCATCAGGTGCCGGAAAAAGCACCTTGTTGCATATTATCGGGACACTTGACAGGCCGGATCAGGGCGATATTCTGATACATCAGACAGATATTCGAAAGCTGAGTGATAAAAAACTGAGTGCTTTTCGAAATAAAGAAATCGGATTTGTATTTCAGTTTCATCATTTATTACCGGAATTCACTGCTGCTGAGAACATTGCAATTCCTGCCATGATAGCCGGTAAACCGAAGAAAGTTGCGCTGGAAAGTGCGATGCAGTTATTATCAACTTTAAATCTTGCTGATCGCAGCCATCATAAGCCATCGCAGCTAAGTGGTGGTGAGCAACAGCGCGTTGCTGTAGCCAGAGCCCTGGTTAATAATCCCGGAATCATACTGGCTGATGAACCTTCCGGCAACCTTGATTCGGCTTCTGCAATCGAATTGCATGCTTTGTTTTTCAGTTTACGGGAACAGTTGAATCAAACTTTTATCATTGTAACACATAATCCTGAACTGGCTGATATGGCAGACCGGAAAATACGAATCCGGGATGGCATTATTGATACGTCCTCATAATCCTGTTATTATGCGACTTACTTCTATTTTTAAGTGTTTGGTTATGACAGTTTTGTTCTGCCTTACTTCAATATTTACTTTATATAGTCAGGAACAGGCTTATCTGTTGATTGAAGGGCAGGTAGTAGTTGGTAAAGCACATCTTGGAGGGGTCAATGTCAGTCTGTTTTTTGAAAATAAAAAGGTAGAACAGGTTCGAACACTCGAAGATGGCAGTTTTGAGTTAATGTTGAGGTTTGATCGTAAGTACATCCTGGAAATCAGTAAGTTTGGCTTTGTCACCAAGAAATTCATTTTCAATACAGAAATACCGGAAGGCGTAAAAAAAGACAATATTTTTAGTTTTCCGATGATGGTGGAGTTATTCCCCCCGTTTGAAGAAATTGATACGAAATTGCTTGAAAATCCACTTGCAGAGATTGAATATGACGAGGAGACCATGATGTTTGCCTTTGATCTGGAGTCGGCTACAGAGATCATGCGCAAGGTACAGGCTTTGCAACAGGAAATTACCCTAATCCTGGAAGCCAAAGCAAAACTGTATAAACTGGAGTTTGATAATGCCGAAACTGCCTTTAAACAGCGGAATTACAAGGTTGCCCGGGATGATTATAAGATGGCACTGGATGTCTATCCCGAAAAAACAGCAGATTTGTACATTGATGTTGAGTATATCCGAAAAAAAATTGCCAGTTGTGAGCGTACGATTGCCGAGCGTGAAGGAAAAGCAAAGGAAAAGCAATCGCTGAAGGAGTATAATGATCTAATGGCAAAAGCTGATAAAGCATATGACAGTAAGTTTTTTGATGAAGCCATCGTGTATTATGAACAGGCGAAAGCTGCGTTTCCGGCTCAGGAAAAGCCCGGGAAAATGATTGATAAGATTAACAGTATGATCTCGGATAATGTGTTCGTAACCTTAAAAAATGATCCTTTTGTATTGAATGAAAATACGGAGAAAAAGTTAGGGTTTACACCTGTTAAGTCGATACAACGCAGCGGTAATTTCCTGTTAATCAAAATGAAAAATACAGGTACTTCTGATTGCAAAGTATTTGTTAAATTCGGAAAAGGGGCGGAAAGTGGTGGCGGTTTTGTGGTGAAAGAGCTCAAGAAAGATAAAGCAGGAAACCACATGATCCGTTTGAGTGCCAACGACAAATGGATGCGTATGGATGCCAACTGGATCAGTATCTATCCGGAAGGAAGCAGTATAGAAGTGGAACTGGTACAAATTTCCCGGGTTTTATAGGTTTTTTTTTGTTTCTTTGCACTCTGCAAATTGCAAGGGTATTCTCTTTTGGAATGTGCAGATTCACAAAAAGTTATGGAAAAATATTTTCAGCAATTCAGGGATAATATTGTCGGAATAAATCAGGAATTTGATTCAGCCTATGGTCGGCAACGTATCCTCTACGCAGATTGGATAGCCAGCGGCAGATTATACA
>CAYLTH010000001.1:99689-140456 GCA_964386485.1 uncultured Bacteroidales bacterium
AATGAAGATTTACTTGTTGATTTACAGGATCTTGAAGCCAAACTAGAGTATTATAAGGACAGAAAAATCAAAATCGGTTCTTTTACATCCTGTTCGAATGTTACCGGAATCCGCACTCCATATCATGCCATGGCAAAATTAATGCATGCCTATGGGGGAAAGTGTTTTATCGATTTTGCAGCATCCGCTCCATATGAACCAATCAATATGCATCCGGAGGATCCGGAAGAAGCACTTGATGCCATTTTCTTTTCACCCCATAAATTTCTTGGAGGACCCGGTAGTTCGGGCGTTTTGATATTTAATTCCAATCTGTATCACAGCCATTCACCTGACCAGCCAGGCGGGGGAACTGTTGACTGGACGAATGCCTGGGGTGAGTATAAGTTTGTAGAAGATATTGAAGCCAGGGAAGATGGCGGAACACCTGGTTTTCTTCAGGCAATCCGCATAGCATTGGCTATCGGGCTAAAGAATACAATGGGAGTAAATGCGATACGGAAACGTGAAGAAGAAATCGTTTCTAAGGCCTTTCATGCTTTTGATGCCCTGCCGGCCTATCATGTTTTGGCTGATACAACACGAAGTCGTCTCCCCGTTTTTAGTTTTTATCTCCCGGACGTGCATTACAATCTGATTGTCAGACTGCTGAGCGACCGTTTTGGAATACAGGTACGGGGAGGTTGTGCCTGTGCCGGAACCTATGGTCATTTTCTGTTGGATGTAAGCCATAAAAAATCCAAACAGATTACCGACATGATCAATCTGGGTGATTTAAGCCAGAAACCCGGCTGGATCCGTATTTCGCTTCATCCGACAACCAGTAATGAAGAGATTGCATTGATTTTTCATGCACTCGAAGAAATTCAAATGCATCACAAGCGGTGGTCGGAGGATTATGTATACAATAAACGGACAAATGATTTCCGTCATCATAGCCGTCAGTTGGGTGATTTAAGCCGTATTTTGCCCTGGTTTGACCTTGATGCTGCTTATTAACAATCCAATTGTTGAAAATTTTCGATCAAAGCTTTGAATATTAGATATTCTTCGTATATTTGCACTCCTTTTTAAAAGACCCATAAAAACAACAGCATCATGAGCAAAAACCCGTTAATCCAGTATGTTGAGGCCCTGACTGAAATCAAACAATGGCCGGTATTTAAGGCAGGTGACACGATTACGGTTCACTATAAAATCCGTGAAGGAGATAAAGAACGTATTCAGCAGTATCAGGGAATCGTATTACAGCGTTCAGGCGCAGGTATCGCAGAAACCTTTACTGTACGTAAAATGTCGGGTAACATCGGCGTTGAAAGAATTTTTCCGATTGCATCACCGAATATCGATAAAATTGATGTAAACAAACGAGGTGTTGTTCGTCGTGCACGTATTTTCTATCTGCGTAAACTTACTGGTAAGAAAGCCAGAATCAAAGAAAAAATCTACTAGAAGATTTTCATACAGTCAAAAGGGTATTCCTCAAAAGGAATGCCCTTTTTTTATTGGAGGTTATTGAGCATTTTTACCATTTGTTCCCCAATTCCGATGCGGTATCCTTCTGAATAATAGAAGATTTGTCTCTGACTATCCACATAAAAGATGTACGGGAAATTATCCCCGGCTTTTTTGCCCACAGCCGACATGGCCGCCATAAGCGCCCGGTTGCTGTTATCTACACCAAAAGTGGTTTTGTCGGGCAGACCCGAATAAATGGAAGTCCTGAAGCGCAAACTCACTTTATTTTCAGGAATGAGGAAAATATATTCACATCCGCTTTTGTCGAGTGCCTGTTTTACAGCCGGGATATCAGCCATGATGTGCTTGGTAGGTTCTTTATCCGGATCCAGCCAGATCAGGAAAGCACACTTCTCTCCTATCCGTGCGTTCAGTTCTTCACTCTGTAAATCCTTCATATCCTGAAAACGGGTTCCGTTCAATACAAGTTTTCCAAGTGATTTTACAATCATTTTTTGCTCTCTGACTGTAACATTCTGTACGAATTCTTTGTCTTGTTCCAGTTTAAAAAAGTTGAGAGAGGCCAATACCCGACCATCATCGAGGCGGGTTCCGGTGGTCAGCAAATACCTTCCGGTATCCATTTCCATCTTTTCAGGAAATTCATTAATACTTTGTTCTTCAGGATATTCAAGTAGTTTATATGAACCATTACTAAAGCGTGACAAAGTAAAGGATGTTTCGTATTTCAATGGTTTTTCCGGATCATTTCCAATGAGTGTCAGGAAGGCTTTGGGTTTGGAAGTTGTAGCCGGATTCTGCTTTTCAAAGGCTACATCAGTCCATTTGCCGTTTTCCCAGTATTGTGGAACAGAACGGGCCAGATCAATGCGTGCCGGAATTCCACTTGTCCTGCAAGCCGCCACGAAAAAGATATCTCGTGAACGGGTATCAGCCACACCAAGTCGATATGTTCCGCAGGGTGTGAGAGAGGCTCTGGAATGCATGTTGGCTTTTTCATTGATCGTTATGAGCTTTTTCGTAAGTGCAACAATCTGAGCAAGTTCCGGTTTTTTTACTGCCGGGAGCTCCTTTTTCAGATTCTCTGCGAGGTTTTTACGCCAGTCGAGCATCATTTCGGTTGCAATTCGGCCACACATGATGTAGTTAAGAAAATGCGAGCGGTTTTTTTGCCATTCCGGTGTATAATATGTCAGCGCATTGGAAAAATGATCGTTCAGAATATTCTTGCGGGTATCACGTAAATCTTTCGCAGATATTGTATAAAGAAATCCCAGAGCAAGGCTGCGAAGTTCTGGTTTAATTGATTCCAGAAAACTTCTGATTTCCTGATAATTACCAAAACTTGCCTGCATCAGATAGTGAGCACTGTCGGAGTTTATTTGCCATAATTTTGCCCAATTTGCTATGGAGGCACTGTCAGGAAACGTTTTTATATAGGCATTCCGGATTGAATCTTCTTCAGCCAGCCTACGGCTATTCTGCTGGCGACCTGTTTCACTGCCGGTTTCTACAATGCGCAGGATGGGTGGAGTCAGATCCAGTGTTTCCGTATAAAAATGAGGGTACATACTTTTAATTGTCAGTGTCAGGGTATCTATTGTTTCGATGGATACCTTCTGCCAGGCATATTCATTACCGGCTGAGGCCCAGATGAGTAAGTCACCCAGTCCGGTAGTAATGCCGGTAATTCCGTTTGCATCGGTAACAGACCGGGCAATCGGATAGAAATCAGCGTAATTATAAAGGCGGTATTCAACATTGGCACCGGTAACGGCTTGTCCATTCTGTTTCAATACTTTAACCACAATTTCCTTGACAGGAGCATAATTTGCAATCAGGTTCAGCTCGGCAAAGCGGTCTTCGCGGGCAATTACCGGTTCCTGTCCGAAGTAGTATCCATAGGCGCGTGTATGTACCAGCATAGCCCGTTTGGCCGGACCTGCAAACCATCCCATATTGAGATCGGGTTCCGGTTCACAGGCACCCATGAAATACCATTTTCCATCGATCCAGACTTCAACCCAGGCATGATTATCATCGCAATGGGCCCAGCGGGGTGTGTAGACCTGTCGGGCCGGAATTCCGGCTGTACGCATGGCTGCAACTGTAAATGTTGACTCTTCCCCACATCTACCCCAGGAGGTTTTCATGCTGGCAAGAGGTGAGCTTGTTCGGGAATCAGATCCTTTATAGTTTACTTTTTCATGACACCAATGATTGATTTCGAGGGCAGCTTCCTTCATGGCCAGGCCTTTTATCCGCTGGTGCAATTCGGCATACATCAGAATCCGGAAACTGTCAAGGTTTTCGTTATTGACCCGAAATGGCAGCAAAAAATGCAGGAAAATATCTTCAGGCAGTTTCATTCCCCAGGCGGTTTCCTTCCTGGCTTTCAGACTCATACGTGCATTATCGAGAAAAAATTGCCCGTCATAATCTGCCAGATCACTCAGAGGAGCATAGGCCAATAAAAACGAGAGTGCCTGTTTTTCATCGGGATCAATTGTCGTTGTCAGCGTTTTAAATACTTTCTGATCCCGCTTTTTGGCCAGATCCTGTTGAATTTTCAGATCTGCCTCCAGCCGTTTAAGCCTATCGGGCGATTGAATAATCTGGGTGAAAGCGATTCCTGGCAAAATGACCAACACAATCAATCCAAGAGAACGTAGTAAATGCTTCATAACCGACATTTTTCAAACAAACCTAGTGTACTGTAAATCAGGTTATACGAGAAAACCTAAGGAATGGTTACTACTTCACCCTCCCCGTTCAGGCATCGACCGGAAAAAATCAGTCGTTCACCGATTTTTTGTTTACAAGGAGCAGTCTTCATCTTTTCTTTGCAGGGAAATCAGGTAGCAGAAATGTTCCGTCTGTTGCCACAAATGCAGCACATATGAACAAAAATGAAGTCATCAATCAAATCAGAAGCAGATCCCTTCAGAGTGAGTCGATCAGTAAAGACGACCGGAATTTGGCACTAGATGCTGTAAATGAAGAAATTACGGAGCTTACAAATCAGGCCCGGCAGGTTTCCAATACCTTTATGATCTGCTATAACGAATTACCAGTCAGCCTGGTTGAAGCACTTTCATATTCACTTCGATTGCGAAATGCCTTGTGCCATAACTAAATTGGTGTTTAGGAAAAAAAACGGCTTCTAAAGTTGGAAATCAGGGAAAAATGTCGTATTTTTGTGGTCAATTGTCGGAGGAGAAGATCATGAAAGCAACTATAGTTGATTATGGGAAAAAATTGGATCAGGATATCAATACCCTGGTTCAGAGTCAGGTTAGCGAAGGCACACCTTATTACGGGCTTAAGGATTTAACCTTCAATGATTTTATTGCTGATAAAATGATGGTAATTTCCGCAATTCAGAAAGGGATCCCCTATTCTCTTTTTGAAACCATCCGCCATTTAACACCTTTAACCGAAAATGACTGGGCAAACTTTCTTGATCTTTCAACCAAATCGCTTAGTCGTTATAAGGCCGGAGCCCGTGCATTTAAACCGATACAATCAGAAAAAATCCTTGAAATTGCTGAAGTAATCCATGTTGGCACAGAAGTATTCGGCGATCCTGAGAAATTCAGGCTTTGGCTTGATACCCCCAATTTCGCACTGGGTAATGTAAAACCTCTTTATTTACTGAAAGATTCATACGGTAAAGAATTGGTTATTGCTTCTCTGATGCGCATCAGTCATGGTATATTTGTCTGATGATGGAAGTTTACCGGATCAGCAGGAAAAAATACGCGAGTCCGTTAACGGGAACCGGAGCCGCCCTGAAAGGTGCCCGGTGGAATTCTCCCGGCACGGAAATGATTTATACTGCATGTAACAGGTCTCTTGCCATGGCAGAAGTTGCCGTTCAATTGACTATTGCCACCATGCCGGATGATTTTGTGATTATCAGCATACATATTCCTGAAAAAGTAAGTCTGGCTAATCTTGATGAAACCCTACTCCCGGTTAACTGGAGTGTTTTTCCGCATCCTGCATCGACACAGCGAATTGGTGATCAATTTGTCATGGAATCACGTTGTTGCATACTTCGGGTTCCATCTGTAATCACAGAGGGAGATTACAATTATCTCATCAACCCGCATCATCCTGATTTTCAACATATTTCAATACGTGAAATCCGGCAATTCAGATTTCATCATCGTTTGATCAGATAAAAAAATCCCGGCTACCCTATCGGCAACCGGGATTTGATGTATAAAAACAATCAAGGTGTTTTTAGCAACCTAAAGTAGCCACCATCACCGCTTTGATTGTATGCAAGCGGTTTTCGGCTTCATCAAATACAACAGAATTTGGTGATTCGAACACATCGTCGGTCACTTCCATGGCTTCGAGGCCAAACTGCTGATAAATCTGTTCTCCTATTTTGGTTTCACGGTTATGGAAAGCAGGAAGGCAATGCAGGAATTTCGCATTCGAATTGCCGGTAGCCTGCATTAATTCTTTATTAACCTGATAAGGTTTGAGCAGGTTGATGCGTTCTTCCCAGATTTCTTTGGGTTCGCCCATAGAAACCCAGACATCGGTATAGAGGAAATCACATCCTTTAACACCTTCTGCCGGAACATCGGTCAGGGTAATTTTACCGCCCGTTTTAGCACAGATTTCGCGGCATTTTTCAACTACGTCTGCAGCAGGCCATAATGATTTTGGAGCTACAGCACGGTAGTCCATTCCCATCAGAGCAGCGCCGGCCATGAGTGAATTGGCCACGTTGTTGCGGGCATCACCCAGGAAAGCAAAACTAACCTGATGGAGTGGTTTGTCGGAATGTTCCATCATGGTGAGGAAATCGGCAAGTGTCTGTGTTGGATGCCATTCGTTGGTAAGGCCATTCCAGACAGGAACACCGGCATAAGCAGCCAGTTCTTCTACGATTGACTGACCATAACCACGGTACTGAATTCCGTCGTACATACGACCGAGTACACGGGCAGTATCTTTCATACTTTCTTTGTGACCGATCTGTGAGCCACTGGGTCCCAGGTAGGTAACATGTGCACCCTGATCGAGTGCAGCTGTTTCGAAAGCACAACGGGTGCGGGTACTGTCTTTTTCGAAAATGAGGGCAATGTTCTTGCCTTTCATGCGCTGTTGTTCTGTGCCGGTGTATTTGGCTTTTTTCAGTTCAACTGAAAGGTCGAGTAAGAATTTGAATTCGGCCGGAGTAAAATCCAGCTCTTTCAGAAAGTGACGGTTGCGGAGATTGAATGCCATATTTATTTGATGATTTGATGATTTGGTGATTTGATGATTATTTTATACCATGGTAACGCGGGTTCCACCGTTGTCGACGCCGAGAAGGGTGGTTTTGGTAATGATGGTATCGTTTCCGGTATGGTTTACAAAATAGGTAGCGGCCTTAATTTTGGGAGCCATTGAACCTTCGCCAAACTGACCTTCTTCCATGTATTTTTTTGCTTCAGCTACATTCATACGGTCGAGCTCGAGTTCATCCGGTGTATTGAAATTGATGCAAACCTTAGGTACATCAGTGAGAATGAATAACTTATCAGCACGAATCTGGGTGGCCAGAATTGCCGATGCCAGATCTTTATCGATAACAGCATCTATTCCTTCGAGTTTGGATTCTTCTTTATAATATGCAGGAATACCTCCCCCACCAACAGCAATTACGATTTGTCCATCGCGCGCAAGGCGTTCGATGGAACGTACATTTGAAATAACGAGGGGTTTTGGTGAGGCAACCACTTTGCGCCATCCCCCTCTTTTAACATCTTCTTTATAAACAGAACCTGTTTCGGCTACCAGTTTTTCCATTTCCTCTTTGGAATAATAAGGACCGATCGGTTTTGTTGGATTTTTAAAGGCAGGATCATCTTTATTGACCAGAACCTGGGTAATGATGGAAATAATATCCCGGTTCATGTCGTTCTCTGCCAATACATTGCGTAATTGTTGTTCGATCAGATATCCGATATAGCCCTGGGAATAGGCTACACAAATATCCAATGGCATAGGAGGAAGTCCGTATAATTTTTGTCCGGCTTCATCCGACAACAGCAAGTTTCCAACCTGTGGACCATTTCCGTGGGTGATAACCAGGTTGTAATTTCTCATCAACAGGGCGAGTAAATGCTGACAGGTAACATAGGCATTGTGTTCCTGATCTCCGATGGTGCCTTTTTGTCCGGCCATCAGTAATGCATTTCCACCAAGGGCAACTACAGCGAGTTTTTTCATAGCACTTGATTTAGTTAGTTTTAAGGGGTGCAAAGGTATAAATTAATCTTAAAATTCCGCTATTTTTGCATCTCAATCCTATTGCATTACATTGAATTTTCTGCAACTAAAAAACACTTTTTTTCCGGTTATCAGGCAGGCATTCCGGACTGCCTTGTGGTTGGTTAGTATAATGGTTCCGGTTTCACTCGGAGTTAGTATTCTGAACTTCACCGGCATACTTCCGATTGTGGCTTCCTGGCTTGACCCATTATTTAATCTTCTTGGAGTCAGAGGTGAAGGGGCATTGGTTTTTTTAACCGGGATTTTCCTGAACATATATTCTGCTATAGCGGTTATGAGTAGTTTGCCGTTTGACTTAAGGGAAATGACCATCCTGGCGATGATGAGCCTGATTTCACATAATCTGATTACAGAATTGCTTATTCTTAAAAAGACAGGGTCGAATCCCTGGAGAATGTTGTTTTTGAGAATTGGAACAAGTATAGGCGGTGCATTGATTCTCAATGCATTATTGCCTGAAACCGCAACTATTACTTCAGGTGGTGAAAATATTCATCAGCCTCTGCCTGAGCTTATTCCCTATTTTAAAACCTGGGCAATATCCACCATTTTATTATGCATTAAAGTATTTGCATTTTTAACCGGATTGATGATCCTGCAGAAAATATTTGAAATTTACGGAATCCTGGATCGATTAAGCAAATGGCTGAGACCTATTCTTGCCATCATGGGATTGCCGGCAAGTACTGCATTTTTGTGGATGGTTTCGAATCTTCTCGGATTGGGTTATGGAGCAGCCATCATGCTGGATTGGGCAGAAAAGGGAAAAATTTCAAAAAAAGACAATGATTTATTAAATCATCACATTGCTGTCTGTCATAGTTTATTTGAAGATACCCTGTTGTTTATGGCAATTGGAATCTCCGGATTCTGGATTAGTGTTCCCAGGCTTTTGTTGGCAATTGTAATCGTATGGTTCGTCAGGCTATTTCGTCTGCAACGTATTGCTAATTAAATCTTTTCAGGTTTACAAAGGCGCTCATCATCATGGCTGGCACGCGCACATTTTTTACAAATGTAACGTGGGTCTTTAACAAGTTTCCGAAGAATATCCATTTGATCTTTGATTTCTTCTTTGGAGTATTTACACAAAGTTGGATTTTTTGCCATTTGTTAATTTGGAAATTGGTTAATTTGGAAATGAAGCTTAAAAATTAAATCTCAAATCATTCTTGTACGAATTGATTAACAATCGGGATTAGATTTGGTTGTTTTTTTTGGATTTTCCGGATTAGGGGTATACCACTATATATATAGGGGTAAAAAACTACAAAATTGTTGGTTTTTACAAAATCGCTCAGAATTGGATAAACAAGGAGATTGTCCGGTTCGGAATTTTTTAAGCGATTCTCAGCGATTAGCGATTTATCTCTTTTGAGTAGGTTGAGGTGTTGCCCATTTTATCGACCACCGTTAATTCGAACAAATTTTTTCCCGGTTTAAGTTTTGCATCGAAAGTATAGGTCAGAATATTCCGCCAGGCATTATATTCCATCAAAACCCATTCACCATTAATATATCCGCAATACTGAGCGATTCCGCTCAGGTTATCTCCGATTTTAAACTGAAGTGCATTTTTGACAGCAATTTTTTTTCTTCCTTTTTTTGTATGTGTCAAGGGAGTAATGATTGGAGGAGTTTTGTCGACAGCAACGGCAAATGCACCAAATTTCCGGCTGGTTCCGGTTACCCATCCGTTTGATAACCCACCGCCGGCATATGAATATCCTCCCTTTGCCCCTACTCTGACCAGACAGGCTTTTATTTCATCTTCCTTTTTAAGCCCGGTTGGTTTAATTGAAATATGGAAATTCCCATTAACCGGTGTTTCATCCAGATGGATATAGTGTACTTCAGAATAAATGATATTTGGGAATCGGTTGGTCCGGTATATCATATCCAGGGTATCAAATAAAACTTTTGCCGGAAAAAAGACTTTCAGATTGGGTCTTAAAAACTGTTCATCCGAGCCACAGGGGATTACCTCAACGGCTCTGGATTGGTGTCTGGCAGGAATAACTTTAGGAATAACGGGATCGTGTTGTACTTTAAAAGTAAGGAGATTCGTATTCCCAAGATAATCTTTCACTTTAATATCAATCGTATGTATCTGATCATCAGATACATCAATTATGCCCTGATTCACATTTGTTTTAAATATTTCCATCCCGCTACAATCTGGAATTCGGGATACCTGGACAAATTTCTTGCTTTTCAGGTAATAGTCATAATCAACAATACTATTAATGGCTCTGAAATCATCAAAGGAAAAAATTTCCATTCTGTTTTCATAGATGGGATTTCCATCCAGGATTATTTCCATACCAAAGAGTCCGTTTCGATTACCGGATCCATCCAGGTCAACGGATTGCAGACCCAGGATAAATTTACCGGGAACTTTCAGTACTCCAGGCTGTTTTAAAGCATACCCACCTGCTTTTTTAGCCAGGGGAATTGACCGGGGTACAGGCATTGTTGCGATATGGTCGCGGGTATCAACGGCATAAATGCGCAAAGCACTCATAATGGGTTTGAGCGGGTCTTTGACAGGCAGGCCAAAAAGTAAAGGGTTAACAGGTGATTCATCTCTTGTTCTCCGCATTTCAAAATGGAGATGAGCACCGGTTGAAATTCCTGTATTGCCGCTAAAAGCAACGATTTCACCTTTTTTAACCGGCACTTCACCGGGTTTAGGGTAATAGTCGAGCTCGAAGGTTTGTTCCTGATATTGTTTTTGTTCAAAGTAGTCGTTGAGGGTTGGGCTGAAATCGCGGAGATGGGCGTAGACAGAGGTGTAACCGTTTGGATGGTCGATATACAGGACTTTTCCATAACCGGTTGGTTGAATGCGGATGCGGGAAACCCATCCGTCGGCAACTGCAAGCACACGATTCCCAACCGGGACGGGGATATCCATGCCGGAATGAAAATGATCTCTGCGAAACTCAGCGAATGTACCGGAGAGAGTATACGGGATATCGAGCGGAGACCGGAAATAGTTTTGAGGGTAATCCTGTGCAATCAATAGTTGAGGCAGCAGAAAAAAGAAAAACAGGTACTTATAAATAGTGGTATTCATTTTGATGTCAGCGATTTTGAAACAATTAGAAAATAGACCAAAACCAGCAAGGTTCCGGTTCCGGAAAAAACAAACATGGTTTTTGCAGAAAAATTGTACCAGATCAAGCCTCCCACAAAACTGGCCATCATGATGAAGATGCTAGAAAAACTGGTATAAAATCCGATGGCTGTTGCAGTCTGTTCTTTACTGCTGATATTGGTAATCAAAGCTTTAGAAATACCTTCTGTAGCAGCGGCATAAAACCCATATCCAATAAAAATGATGATAAAATGCCAGAATGATGAAGCGAATCCAAGGCTGAGGTACACCAGTGAAAAGACAAACAATCCGAAAATCAGCACTTTACGCAAACCGAACCTATCAGCAAGCATACCAATAGGAAATGCAGCCAGGGCATACACCATATTATATAGTATGTAGCTGCTGATCATCATGGAGTCGGAACCGGTTTGATTTTTAATATGAAGTAACAGAAAAGCATCAGAACTATTAAAGAAGGTAAACGCCATCATACCCATGGTCAGCAATTTGAATGCTTTTGGAGATTGTTTCCAGTATTTCAGGTAGGAAAGGAATTTCCGGCCATACACTGGGGTATGTTTTTTTGCAGAGATTCTGTCTTTTATTTTGAAAGTCAGCAGAATAGCAATTATTCCGGGAATAACAGCCAGCAGAAACAGGGGTTTATAGTTTTCGGGGTAGTAATAAAGATAAAGGAGAGCAAGTGCTGGTCCGATTGCTGCACCCAGGGTATCAAGGGCGCGATGAAAACCGAACACTTTCCCTTTATTTTCCGGTCCGGCTTCATCACTCAGCATGGCATCGCGTGCCCCTGTCCGGATTCCTTTTCCGAACCGGTCGAGGGTTCGGACGAAAAATATCCAAAGTGGAAATGCAAAGAGCACCATGAGCGGTTTTGCCAGCGCAGACAATCCGTAACCCCATTGAATAAATGGCATTCTGCGTCCAATTCTGTCGGATTCATGACCGAAGTAACCTTTGCTCAAGCCGGCTGTTGCTTCAGCGAGCCCTTCCAATAAGCCGATCAGGACAACGGAGAAACCGATTGAACTTAAAAATACCGGCATGATCGGGTACAGCAGTTCACTGGCAATGTCGGTAAACAGGCTAACCAGGGACAGGCTGACAACAACCGGAGTCAGGTAATGTGCTTTTTTCATTTCGCCAGAGCGATTGAATCGATGGCCATCTGCAATTGATCCATGGAGGTGATGACTCTGTCGGCATCGGGATAATTACCCGGAATATTGTTTTCATTGAAAAGGATGGTATTCATTCCCAGGCTTTTCGCTGCAACAACATCATTTTCATACTTATCGCCAATGGACAGACATTGAAATGCTTTAAAACCAGTTTGTTCCAGTATCCGTTCGAAGAACAGCGGATCCGGTTTTTTGGCCTGTAAATCGAAAGCCGAGAAAAAGAAATGGAAATAATCATGTGCCCCTACTCTTGCAAGGGCTTCGGCCATATCCTGTGTATCAGAATGCGGTGCAGAGGTTGCGATGGCAAGTGTAAATCCTGAATTGAGTTCTGGCAGAACGGTATCCATAAATGGAATCCATTCCACTTCCGGCCAGTCCTTCATGGGGCCGTTTACACCCAGATCACGCATGACAGTATTTCCCCAATCGAAAATAATGAGTAGAATAGTTGACTTATTGTTCATGGTTTAATTGAAATCTAAACGAAAAAAATAACGACACCAGTAACTGCGATAACAGCTCCAATAACTTCCTTCCATTTGAGTTTTTCTTTAAAAATCAATACAGAAGGAAGAATTATTAACACAGGACTGATAGACATGATTGTGGAAGCAATGGCAGCATTGGTATATTGAATTGCGAGTAAAGAAAAGGAAACTCCCAGAAAAGGTCCGAAGATGGAGCCGATGGTTAAAGCGATCATTGCTTTCCCGTCGGATACACTTTTATATAAACCATTCCATCGCCGGAGAATGGTAAAAATCAGCACGAAAGAAATTGCGCCAACGATAACCCTGATGTGTGAAGCGGCAAAGGCATCATAGGTGCCCATTCCATATTTCGACATGATGAGTCCGCTTGCCTGTCCCATACTTCCGACCAGTGCAAGGAGCAAACCGGCGAGGGAATATTTCAGACTTATTTTTTTTGAGCGTGACGGGTCATCTTCATTTACTTCACGTGTGAGGATCACAACGGCAATGCCGATTAAGGTTAAACCCATTCCAAGGAAATTCATGGGTGTCATTTTCTCACCCAGAACGATCCATGCAAGAAGGGCTGTAAAAGGAGGAACGAGAGACATGATGAGCATGGCAACGCGGGCACCAATCAGAATAAATGAACGAAAGAGTGTATAATCTCCAATTACAAAACCGACCAGAGCAGATAAACCAAGCCAGAGCCATTGGTGGAAATTGGCATCTTCAGGGAAGAAAAGCCCGCGTCTGAAGTAATTAAAAATTCCAAGAGCGCAGACAGCAAAGAGTAAACGAAGCAGATTCAGGGTAAGAGACCCCACTCGTTTTCCGCTATATTCAAATGCCAGGGCAGTGATTGTCCAGAACACAGCTGTAATCAGGGCGGCGAATTCACCAAAATGGTTCAATGGCATAAGATTGCTTTGGCTACAAAAGTAGAAAAATGATTCCGGAAGTGTCAGGATAGTTTTCCACAGGCTGTGGAATTCGTACCTTTGCATCCAATGTTATTCACGGATACTTATAAAACAATTGAGTCTGTTTCGGAAGGAATTTACCGGGAAAAAGCCAGTAAATTTCTTGCTTTTGCCTATCCGGTGAGTACTGAAGACGAAGTGAAGGAGCGATTAGCGGCTTTGCGCAAAGAACACTTTTCAGCCAATCATCATTGTTATGCCTATCTGCTTGGTTTTGACAAGTCGGCATACCGTATGAATGATGACGGTGAGCCATCCGGAACAGCTGGCCGGCCGATTTATGGTCAGATTTTATCGCATGATCTGACGAATATCCTGATTGTGGTTGTGCGGTATTTTGGCGGGACAAAACTTGGGGTAAGCGGCTTAATCAATGCTTACAAAGTATCTTCATCTGAAGCCATTCAACAGGCAAAAATCATTGAAAAACAGGTTTATGATGTATACCAGATTGAGTACAAATATGAAATGATGAATACCATTATGCGGTTTGTAAAGGAAGAGGAATGGGAGATACTGAATACATCATTTGATATGGATTGTCGCATCGAAATACGCATCCGTAAAAGCCGGGTAGAGCAAATGATCAGCAAATTGAAACGTCTTGAAAACGTATATCAAAAATATCTCTTTACAATTTAATTAACAGATTAACAAATAGATAACAATTTTTATTTCCAAAATGAAAATAGTTTTGAACAGCTGTTGAAAAGTAATTAAATGTTGTATTTTCGCCATAGGAAAATTTATTGAACAGGGTTTTATCCTGAGAAAGATAAGTAGTCTGAAAACAAGATAATTACACAACACTGTAAAATTTCAAAGAAAGGAGAAATGCTCATCGGATTGACTTTACATGAAGCCAAGGTTAAAAAAACGTGAATTTTAAAATATTGTTTATTGTATTTAATTGATTATCAAATAATTAATTATTTATAATGATTCTGAATAAAAATGAATATAATTTAAAATCACGGTGTTAAGATTATTTTATTGAATTGTGGAGGGTGCAATAAACTAATCTAAAAAAACTTCAAAGTCAAGTTTTTTCATCAGCATTTTTATTTTTTTTACTTGCACATTTGTTCTCTTGGGTTGTGGATCTTTTTTTTGGAAGATTATTTATCTTTAGGGCGGTTGTAAAATATTATTTGTTAATTAATTACGCAGTTTTTAATCGAACTGCAAAAAAGTATTTTTGATGGAATTGACTCATACCGAGGTTTGGGAGAATTGTCTGAAGATAATTCGTGACAATATCAGCTATCAAAAGTTTTCGACCTGGTTTGATCCGATCAGGCCGGTTAAACTTGAAGATAGTGTATTGACTATTCAGGTGCCCAGCCAGTTTTTTTATGAATGGCTTGAGGAGCATTATATTACGCTTCTGAAGAAAACGATTAAGAATGAATTAGGCGTTAATGGCCGACTTGAATACAGCATTGTCATGGATGGATCTTATGAAAATGCAGAACCCTTTACTATTACAGCTGCCACAGGACACAAGAAAGCGATAAAGAATCCTGATGTTTCTATGCCCATTGATTTAAACCGCGGAAATTCAAAGGAAATCCCAAATCCATTTATAATTCCTGGTTTAAAGAAGATTAATGTTCAATCACAACTTATTGAAAACTACTCATTTGACAATTATATCGAAGGTGATTGCAATCGTTTAGCCCGTTCAGCCGGATATGCAGTTGCACAGAATCCCGGAAAAACATCCTTTAATCCATTGTTTATTTACAGTGCAACCGGATTAGGAAAAACTCACCTTGTGCATGCCATTGGGATAGAGGTAAAGAGTAACTTCCCTGACAAAACAGTTTTGTATGTCACAACCGAACAATTCATGCATCAGTTTGTAGATGCCGTCAGGAATAACTCCCACAACGATTTCATCCATTTCTATCAGATGATTGATGTATTAATCATTGATGATATCCATGGCCTGGCTGGTAAAGAAAAGACACAGAATGTTTTCTTCCATATTTTCAATCATTTACATCAGAAAGGCAAGCAGTTAATAATCACCTCCGATAAGCCCCCTGTCGAATTAAAGGGAATGGAGCAGCGTTTATTATCACGTTTTAAATGGGGACTTGCCGCAGATCTTCAGATCCCTGATTTTGAAACACGTGTTGCTATCATCCAGAAGAAATTATACAATGATGGCGTTACCATGCCAATGGATGTTATTGAATATCTGGCATATAGCATCTCAACAAATGTTCGTGAACTTGAAGGTGCTTTGGTTTCAATTCTGGCACAATCAACACTTAATAAAAAGTCGATTACACTTGATCTTGCCAAACAGATGATTGATAAGTTTGTCAAGAACACATCTAAAGAAATTTCCATCGATTATATTCAGAAAATTGTTTGCGATTATTTCAATTTGCCGGTTGATATGATTAATTCAAAAACCCGCAAACGGGAGATTGTTCAGGCACGTCAGCTAGCTATGTATTTTGCAAAGAAACATACGAAATCTTCGCTGGCTACGATCGGTCTTCATTGTGGTAATAAAGATCATGCGACCGTTTTACATGCCTGTCGTACAGTTGTTAATCTGATCGAGACAGACAAGCATTTCAGGGTTTATGTTGAAGACCTTGAGAAGAAAATAAAAATCTGATTCCGTATTCTGAAATCCTGCCCCGAAGGCGGGATTTCTTATTCTGAGCGGTAATTACTATTTTTGTACCACAATTCCCGAATATTCTATGAAGATATTGTTTGTCTGTCTTGGAAACATATGCCGAAGCCCGATGGCTGAAGGAATTCTGCATGATCGTATTGAGAAAAACGGGCTTGAAGGCAGTTGGTCTGTTGATTCTGCCGGTTTTGAGCCCTTTCATAATGGTGATCCTCCGGATAACCGGGCTATTTATGTTGCAGGTAAAATGGGTATTGATCTGAGCGGATTGCGTGCACGATTATTCCATCAGGATGATTTTGATACTTTTGATAAAATATTCGTGATGGACCATAAGAATTACAGGGATGTTATTGGCCGTGCCCGAAATCTTGCTGATCAGAATAAGGTTGATTATATACTGAATCTGACAGATCCGGGTAAAAATCTGACTGTTACAGATCCATGGTATGGTGATATCCGGGATTTTGAGAAAGTATTTCTGATCCTTGAAAAAGCCATACAAACCTTGTTGCCAACAAACCTGAAATCATGAATATAAGTCTTCCGGATTCAGAAATCATTCTCAAGGCTGCAGATCGAATCCGACCCTTTATTCATAAAACTCCCCTACTCACCTCTGCATTTTTTGATAAATTGACAGACCGACATCTTTTTTTTAAGTGTGAAAATTTTCAAAAAGCAGGTGCCTTTAAATCGCGGGGGGCCTGTAATGCAGTGTTTTCGCTCGACAGTTCAGAGATTCATCGGGGTGTTGCAACGCACAGTTCAGGGAATCATGCTCAGGCACTCGCCCGTGCAGCAGGATTGCGCGGAATGAAATCATATATTGTCATGCCGGAGAACTCATCTCGTATAAAAATTGATGCGGTAAGGGAATATGGTGGAGAAATCACTTTATGCGCACCTACTTTGGCATCAAGGGAAAAAACTTTGGCTGAAGTTATTGAAAAGACGGATTCTATTGAGGTTCATCCATATAATGATTATACCATTATTGCAGGTCAATCGACTGTTGCACTTGAAATTTTTGAAGAATTAATAAATCCTGACCTGATTCTGGTTCCTGTTGGCGGCGGTGGATTATTAAGCGGCACTTTGCTTTCAACCCGTCATTTCGGAAAAGGTTGTGATGTTATTGCGGTTGAACCAGCGCAAGCCAATGATGCCTGGCAATCATTTAAAACCGGAATTTTCGTACCATCCTTACATCCGGATACACTTGCTGATGGATTGCGTACTTCTATGGGTACATTAACATGGCCCATTATTCAAACGCATGTCACTGATATTGTAACGGTTACAGAGCAAGGCATCGTAAATGCCATGCGATTATTCTGGGAACGCATGAAGATAATTATTGAGCCCAGTTCTGCCGTGGTTATTGCCGCGCTGCTCGAAGGAAAAGTACCGGCCCGCTATAAAAGGATTGCTCTGATTCTTTCAGGAGGCAATGTCGATCTGGAATTATTGCCATGGCTCTTAAAAAAGGAAGTAGTATGAAAGGGAAATTATTTTTGGTCCCTACTCCCCTGTCAGAGTCCACAGCCTTGGTTATCACCCCTGAATCCACCATCCGGATTCTGAATACCATCCGGCACTTCATTGTCGAGGATGTAAGAACAGCCCGTCGGTACCTCCATCAGGTAGGGGTAGATATTAACAAGAACGACTTAGTATTTCTTGAATTCAATGAACACAGTGATGTGTTTGATGTTAGTATTTATATGAAGTCTATGCTGGAAGGGCAAGATACTGCCATTTTAAGTGATGCCGGAATTCCATGTGTTGCTGATCCGGGTGCACTACTTGTAAAAGAGGCGCACAGGCTTGGTATCCGGGTCAGACCTTTATCAGGACCATCATCCCTTTTTATGGCACTGATGGCATCTGGTTTCAATGGACAACAATTTCATTTTCACGGCTATTTGCCTGTTGAGAAACAAGAAAGGGTTCATAAAATCCGGGAAATTGAGAAACAACTCCGAACCGACCGTTGTACTCATATTTTTATCGAGACTCCTTACCGGAACAGGCAATTACTCGAAACGCTTTTAGAGACATGCCATCCGAACACATTATTAAGCATTTCTATTGGTTTAACCGATGAAAAAGAAACGATCAGAACAGAAAGTATTGGTGCCTGGAAAAAAATAAAACATCCGGAAATGCATAAAGTTCCGGCTGTGTTTTTATTATCGGGAGAGAACCACATTAAATAAATAAGTACGTTTGCGCACGCATATTGAAAGACTAAAAAATTAAAAAATGAAAGAACCTGATTATATTTTTGAAGTAAGCTGGGAGGTTTGCAATAAAGTTGGTGGTATTTATACTGTTGTTGCTACTAAATCATTGACTCTTAAAGAAAAATTTGCTGACCATTATATTGTTATCGGACCTGATGTCTGGAAAGAAACACAGGATAATCCTGAATTTATTGAAGACCGGAATCTTTTCAGGGCATGGCGTGAATGGGCAGAGGCAGACGGACTTCATTTCAGAGTCGGTCGTTGGAATATTAAGGGAACGCCCATTGCGATTCTGGTTGATTTCACTCCCTATTTCCCTCAAAAAGATAAAATTTTCGCCAATTTCTGGATGACTTACCAGTTAGACAGTATCACAGGTCAATGGGATTATGTTGAGCCTGCCTTGTTTGGCTACGCTTCTGCCCGGATTATTGAAAGTTTTTACAAGTTCAATCTGAATGCCCGTGATAAAATTATCACACATTTTCATGAATGGATGACCGGGACAGGTATTTTATATCTGAAGGAGCACATGCCACAGGCAGCCACGATATTCACCACACATGCCACCAGTCTTGGGCGATCAATTGCGGGTAATATGATGCCACTGTATACTGATCTGAGTGTATATCAACCTGATTTACTTGCTAATAATCTCGGAATTCGTGCTAAGTATAGCCTGGAGAAAACGACAGCAGAAGTAGCTGACGCTTTTACAACGGTTAGTCAGTTAACCGTCAGGGAATGTGTTCATCTTCTGGGTAAGGATGTGGATATTGTCACACCCAATGGATTTGAAGATGGGTTTGTTCCTGCAGATCATGAATTTGAAGGATGCCGTTCTCATGCCAGAGAATGTTTATTCAATGTTTCGAAGGCCGTTTTAGGCCATTCCGTTGATCCAAACAGTCTGTTTATCATCAACAGCGGACGTTATGAATTTCGCAATAAGGGAATTGATCTATTTATTGATGCTTTGTGGAAACTCAATCAGGAGGATGATTTGAACAGGGATATAATAGCCTTCATTACTGTTCCTGCACATCAGATTGGTCCAAGACATGAAGTTGTACAGCGTTTAAAATACCCGGATGTTGACAAGCAAATGACTGGAGAATTTTTAAGCCATGACTTGTACGATCCTGATTTTGATCTGGTTCTGAATCGAATTAAACGCAATGGTCTGACCAATAGTCCGGACAGCAAGGTTAAAATCATTTTTGTACCGGCATATCTTAACGGAAATGATGGTGTTATTAATATGGAGTATTATAAACTGCTGATCGGTTTTGATATTTCTGTATTTCCTTCCTATTACGAACCATGGGGTTATACACCCCTAGAAAGTCTCGCCTTTCACATTCCCACGATAACTACCTCGCTTACAGGATTTGGGTTGTGGATTACTTCAAAGGTTGAAGACTGTGGCAATGCTGTTCTTGTGATTGAACGCAATGAAGAAAATTCGGTGCAAGTTGTTGATGAAATGGCTTCTGCCCTGTTAAAGTTCAGTTTAACATCTCCCGGTCAGATCAAACTAATACGCCAGAAAGCATTCGAAATTAGTGGTGTTGCTTTGTGGAAGAACCTGATTCCGGCTTATTATACGGCATTTGATATCGCCTTACAAAAGGCAGAAAGTCGTTCTGATTTATTCAAAACGAAGCAGAATTATGAGTTTTATTCTGTTTTTGAGGTGAGTAAAAGTAATAAACCTGTCTGGAAGAAGCTGCTTGTTAAGCCAAGCCTTCCTCCCCAGTTATCTAACCTTACTAAACTAACTCGCAATTTATGGTGGTGTTGGAATCATGATGCCATTGAATTGTTTTCGATGATAAATCCTGATTTATGGTTAGCATCAGGTCGTAACCCAATCAAATTAATTGAGATGTTACGCTTTGATGAACTGAAGCATCTGGCTATGGATAAGAAATTTTTATCAAAGCTCGAAGGAGTCAGTAACAAGTTTGACCAATACATGAGTCGAAAATCTGAAATGCCCAAAAACAAGGTTGCATATTTCAGTATGGAATTTGGTTTGGATGACACTTTGAAGATTTTTTCCGGAGGACTTGGCATTTTGGCCGGAGACTTCCTGAAACAGGCCAGTGACAGCAATTACAATATTACAGGAGTTGGCTTACTATATCGATATGGCTATTTCACTCAGGAAATTTCGATGCTGGGTGATCAGATTTCACAATCTGTTCCTCAGAAGTTTACCCATTTACCGATTCAGGCTGTTCGCGACGAGAACGGAGAATGGTTAAAGGTTAGTCTGGCACTGCCGGGCAGAACTTTATTTGCCAAAATATGGAAAGTTGAAATTGGAAGGGTCATACTTTATTTACTGGATACAGATATTGATGAAAATCTGGAAAGTGACAGGTCTATTACACATCAGCTATATGGTGGTGACTGGGATAACAGATTCAAGCAGGAGCTGTTATTGGGTGTAGGCGGAATCCGATTATTGGAAGCAGTTCAGGAGCATCCGGATATTTACCATTGCAATGAAGGACATGCAGCTTTTATCGGTCTGGAGCGACTGCGTAAACTTGTTCAGGATGAGAAGCTTACATTTGAACAGGCCATGGAAGTAGTGCGCGGGACAACTCTATTCACCACCCACACTCCGGTACCGGCCGGGCATGATGCTTTTTCTGAAGACATGTTAAGAGCATATATTCCACATTATTCCGACCGTTTGAACATCAGTTGGGAAAGTTTTATGAATCTGGGTCGTTTTGTTGAGAACAAACCGGATGAGAAATTTTCGATGAGTGTTCTTGCTGTTAAGCTTAGTCAGGAGGTTAATGGGGTAAGTAAAATACACGGAGAGGTTTCGAAGCAGATGTTCAGTGGCTTGTTTGACGGATATTTCCCACAGGAAAGTCATATAGGTTATGTCACCAATGGTGTGCATTTACCCACCTGGACATCCAAAATTTGGATGGATTTGTATGATGAAACATTCGGGAAGCAATATATTGATGATCAGTCGAATAATTCCTTTTGGAAGAAGATACATCAGGTACCGAATCAGAAAATATGGGAAATCAGGAATACACTTCGCCGTGATTTGCTTTCATTCCTGAAAATCCGCTTAACAGATGAAATGACGCGTCGTCAGGAAAGTCCGAAATTCATTATAAAGGTTATCGAATCCCTTGAAGAGCAACCTGATATTCTAACGATTGGATTTGCAAGACGATTTGCTACTTACAAACGGGCCCATTTATTATTTTCGAACTTAGAAAGGCTGGCTTCAATCGTAAATCATCCTACACAACCAGTCAGGTTATTGTATGCCGGGAAAGCGCATCCTCATGACAAGGCTGGTCAGGATCTGATTAAAAAAATCATTGATGTTTCGCGCAGACCTGAGTTTCTGGGGAAAATATTGTTTATTGAAAATTACGATATGCACCTTGCGCGTCACCTGATACAAGGTGTTGATATTTGGTTGAACACTCCTACCCGACCTTTGGAAGCCAGTGGTACCAGTGGAGAAAAAGCTGTTATGAACGGTGTTGTCAATTTTAGTGTTCTTGATGGCTGGTGGGCTGAAGGGTATAAAGAAAATGCGGGTTGGGCATTGAAAGAAGCCAGAACCTATGCCAATCAGAACTTTCAGGATGAACTGGATGCAGAAACAATTTACAATATTTTAGAAGAAGAAATCTGCCCTGTTTTTTACACAAAATCGGATGCCGGATTACCAGATAATTGGATACTGCACGTTAAAAATACGATTTCAGAGATTGCTCCGCATTTCACAATGAAACGAATGCTTGACGATTATATTGAAAAGTATTATACCCGACTGTTCCTCAGGTCTAAATTTATCAGGGCAGGAAATTATGAAAATGCGAAAAAACTCGCAGCCTGGAAAAAACGCATGATCAGCGGAATGGAAAATATTGATATCGTTTCGGTTAAGATACCGGATTCGACACAAAGACCATTAAACCTGGGTGAGAACTTCCAGGCAGAAATCATTATTGATTTCAATGGACTGGATCCGGATGATTTGGGAATAGAAGTTCTTTTCGGGAACAAAGAGAATGATGAAATCAACAAAATTGTATATACTGAACGGATGCAACTGGTTGGTGTAGAGGATAACAAAGCAACTTTTGTCTGCGAAATCCCGGCTTCTACATCCGGGGTTTATGATTATGCATTCCGTTTATTTCCAAGCAACCCGATGTTGCCTCATAAAATGGATTTCAATCTGATTCGTTGGATTTAAGGCTTAGGGTAGAATAGAATTAACCAGATTCAAAATCGTTGATTTCTTGAATGGTTTGGTTAAGTATGAGTTAAAGTAACCGGTTTGCATGATCTGGTCGCGTTCTTTCTGATCGGAGTATCCTGTAACGGCTATGATGTTTATTTGTGTATTCAATTTCGTTTCACGAATATATCTTGCAATATTAACCCCATTGCCGCCAGCACCGAGGTTAATATCCAGGAATGCTATTGTAAAGTTTTCATTTTCAATTAGTTCATAAGCTGATTCTTCTGACTTAGCCCATTTTATTTTTGCTTGTTTTGACAAATAGGAAGTCATGAGCTCTGCTGCAAATTTATCATCATCAACTAACAGGATATCAGCTATTTCTGTTGTCAATACCTGCTGACTGGGCAGTTCTGGTTCCTGGTTGTTTTCTGAGAGTGGTAACAAAATGGTAAAGACAGAGCCTTTTTTAATTTCACTTGTCACCTGGATTTCACCATTCATCAATTCGATGAATTTTTTCGCAACAGAGAGTCCCAGACCGCTGCCTTCAAAATCGCGGCCAATGCCTTCACTCACCTGTCTGAATTCAGTAAAAATATCATAGAGTTTTTCTTTCGGGATTCCGATTCCAGTATCCTTAATAGTGATAAATGCCATTGGTTTGCCTTTAGAACGGGTTTTGCCGATTTCAATTTCCACAAAGCCACTTTCAGTAAATTTTATCGCATTATCAAGCACATTCCGGACGGATCTCAGAATGAGCTCCTGGTCGCCGGTAGCTATAACATCTGTTTCGAGACGGGTATTGAAATTTATATTTTTAAGAATAGCCTGTTCTTCTTGTGATTTCAGAATTGGTTTAATAACGGTAAGTAGAGAAACATCATCGGATCGTGACCAGAACCGTCCGGTTTGAATTTGAGCCATATCCATGATGTTTTCGAATGTATTTTGCAGTCGTTCAGCAGAAATCATTATATGATTTGCCATACTAAGATGATTCGTATCACTCAGTTCATCTTTCAGAATCTCTGCAAAACCAAGAATTCCGGTGAGTGGTGTGCGGAATTCATGACTCATGTTTGCCAGCAGGAATGATTTAAGACGATCATTCTCTTCGGCCTTTTGTTTCGCTTCATTCAAGGTATTTTCAATGAATTTGCGTTCAGTAATATCTGTCATTACAGTCAAAAGGCATTCTGTTTCCTGAAGAATCAGGATATGAGCTGAGAAAATAACAAAGCGGTTGCTTCCATCGCGGGTAAACAATTCGGCTTCCTGATCGATAATGGTTTTATTGATCCGGATATCCTGCCGGATTTCATTCCACCGTTTTGTTCCGAAAATCTTATACATATTAAATCCTGAAAGCAATTCCTGTTCAGGATAAGCAGTAAGTTTGGCAAAGCTGTTATTGTAACTCAGGAGCGCACCGTCATGGAACGACAGAATAGTAATGGCAGACGGATTCAATAAAAAGGCTTTCGAGAACTTCTCTTCATTTTCGCTTAGTTTTATTTCAGTGGCGATCCGGTCCTTAATTTCATTTTCAAGTTTCTTTTTTTGTGAAAAGAAAACATCGAGTAACCTGGAAACTTCACCAAACTCATCATTTCGACTAACAAGACCACCCAGGGAGGCAGTATTCCCGGATTTGAGGCTGTGGTTAATTTTTCGCAAAGGTTTGATAACCAAATAAAAGAATGAAATAAACAGTACAACAATAAGTAAAATCCCTATAAATGTAAAGGCGAAAATTGCAATGCGGTTATTATGAATTAAATCATTGAATATCTGATTATTGCGTGTAAATTTTGCATAATATAGCGGAAACCCGGCATAATCCCTTAATGGAATAATCACGGTGATTTTGTCTTCAAGCTCTTCCTCATTTGTTGTTGTTGCATCAAACATTTCGATCTGAGCACCTGTCCATTCTTTAACCCTGTCAATCTGGTTGGAATTCCAGCAATTTCCTACAAAAAAGTAGCCATATGATTTACCAGTGCGGTTAATATCGCGGGTTTTGTGGATAGTTCCACTGCTTATTTCACAAACTCCATTTTTGTTTTTTACAAAGGAATGGTTAAAATGTTTTTTATCAAGTGATTTAAAAAGGCCTTCCGGAATATAAATGTTGGAGTCAATTTCACCATTATGAATAAATTCAATTAATTTCATGTTAGTATCATAGACCCAAACAGCAGAATAATTGTATGAGGTAATGATATTTTTCAGGTTATCATTTACAAAAGTTGTATCGTATCCCTGCAGAACAAAATCGACCAGGTAATCAAAATAGGTATAATCATAAACAAGTTTATCAAGATACTCTGTGTTATTTTTAAGTGCTGATGTAACGATTTCATGGGTTTGTTCTTTGCGCGATTGCTCATAGAAACTGATCTGTGTTTTCTGAACCGACAGAAAGAAAACGAGTATAACAATGTATATAACACTCGAAATAATGAATATGACAAGAAGTTTCAGATTTGTTTTCATGGTTTGGTTAATTCACCAGTATTATCATTTAAAAGCCTGAAATAGAATTGGCTACCCTTTCCTACCTGACTTTCTGCAAAAATCTCGCCTCCATTAAGCTCGACAAATTCCTTGCACACGACCAAACCAAGTCCTGTTCCCTGTTCACCATGTGTGCCATACATTCTGAATTGCTCATCAATTCTGAATAGTTTCTGCAGATTTTCCGTAGAAATTCCGATTCCGGTATCGGCAATACATATTTCTGCAAATTTATTATCGATTGTTTTTGAACTAATTATGATCCGGTCGTTCGGATTGGTGAATTTAATCGCATTTGAAACAAGGTTGCGCAGAACAAACTGTATCATGTTTTCATCAGCATAAACCTGTGAATTATAGGCGATTGATGACACTAACTTAACACCTTTTGCATCAGCAAGCGGTTTAAGCAGTTTGATTGTATCCGTTGTTAAAATGCTTAAGTCCAGGAAATCCCTTGATATTTCAATACGCCCGGTCTGAGCACGTGTCCATTCGAGCATATTCTGAATGAGATTAAACGTTGTTTCAGAAGCTTCGTGGATGTTCTTTAAATAATGTTTCCGTTCCTCATCGGTAAAATCATTATAATCTTCATACAGAACTGATGAAAAACCAAGAATGGCATTGAAAGGATTTTTAAGATCATGAGCGATGATAGAGAAAAACTTATCTTTTGCAGCATTCAGTTCGGTGAGTTCCTGCGAAAATTTCTGCAACTGATCTTCTTTGTGTTTTTGTTCGGTAATATCGCGTGTAATTCCAACCAATCCAACAATTTCATCTTTGGTATTAAAAACCGGAACCTTGCTTGTGATTTTCCATGATTTTTCTCCTTGATCATTCATGAAAACGAATTCTTCGTTAATCATGGGAGTTTTATCCCTTAGAACCATCAGATTCTGTTCATTCAGAATATTTGCCTGTTCTTCCGGGAATAAATCAAAAACTGTTTTCCCATCCAATTCGGTTTTATCAGACAACCCGCAAAAATCGAGAAATGCTTTATTTGCATTCCAGAAAATCAGGGAACTATCTTTAAAGAAAATATGATCCGGGATATTATTCATTAATGCATAAAGAAGGGCTTGTTCCTTTCTCAGGGCTTCTTCAGCCATTTTCCGATCGTTGATATTTTCTACCACGCCACATGCCATGACTGGCTTTCCTTTTTTATCAAGGATATAGGTTGCAGTCAGGCTAACCCATACATACTTTCCTTCTTTCGATTTATACCGCTTCTCCTGAACGAAACTGGGTAAATCTTTTAGTGTTTCCCGACCTTTATGAACTTCAATTTCATAATCATCAGGGTGTGTAATATCTTTTACGCTCAACATCAGGAATTCATCCTTAGTATATCCCAGCATAACCTGAAAAGCATTGTTCACATTGAGAAAGATCAGATCTGGCAGAGATAATAAGGCCACCCCCACAGGGTTTTGTTCGAACAATGAACGAAACTGCCATTCCCGTTCAAAAAGCAAGGATTCTATTTTCTTCTTTTCGGTAATATCGCTTATTCGCCCGCAAAAGTATTTTACGCTATTTTGAATAAATGGAGAAATCGCTTTAGCGGAGACCCATTTGTTGCTGGAATCCTTACAAACAATTTTGATATCCGTTTCAAAGGCAAGACCATCATTAACAAAAGCTTGAAGATGCGCATAAAAATCCGACAAATCACCGTTATCTGCCAAAATGGATAAAGATTTGAATTTCTCAAGTAATTCAAAATCAGAATACCCTGTTAAAGATTTTACGTTGGGTGTTACATAAATTAAACGTCCGGCTTCGTCTAAAATCCAAACCACATCCGGAATACTTTCGACAATCATCTGATACCGCTGCTCGCTTTTTTCCAGGCTTTCTTCTGCTTCTTTTCGCAGATTTATTTCCCGTATCAACGTTTCCTGAGCAAAGAAATCAGCGATATTGAATTTAATTTCTTCAAACTCAAGGGTTTGATTTGGCGCATCCTCAAGGATTTTAATATTTCTTGTTGACAAGCTTTTCAAAATAAGATCGAAAGGCCGGGTTATATTGCTTTGCACAAACCAATACAAAACCAGAATCAGGATAAATCCAAATAATCCAAAAATGAAAAGGAACCAATTCCGTTCTTTTTTTATTTTATCCAAAAAGGGTGAAATGAAATCAACATTGAAGAATCCGACAGCTTCGTTACGCCAGTTATTAAATTGTACAACAACACTGATTTTACCGGATTCAACATCATAAGAAGGAACCGGTTGCTGCCGGACTGTTTTTAAGGAAACCTGTCCACCTGAAATCCGTGACACTGTATTTAAATATTCCTGATCGATGTTTCGGAAAGAAAAAAGCCAACCAGCAGGTTTTTCCTGTTTTGAACCATCTATATTAGACCTGACAGGTGCTCCCATTACTTCCGTAATTTTGTTCTGACCAGACTGGAAAAAGAAATGCACGAGAGTGTCTTCTGCAGCAATAAGTTTCAGATTTTCGACAGTCAAAAAAGGGAACTCCAAAGTAGATCCCAGTGTTGGTGGATATAAATATTTTATTGAAAAGGATGAATCAATCAGGAGTATACGATCAACATTGTAGATTATAGTTGCATCCTGCAGGTTTTCTTTTGCCCAGGTCGGGTCTGGTTTCTTAAGATATTCTACAGTTTCATTCCAAAAAGAATAATCATAAGTAAACTTTTTTAAAGCAGTTGTGTAAATATCGAACAACTGAATAATTTCATGTTCTTTATTCTTTCCAACTTCCTTGATAATTCTCCGGTTGCTTTTTTCAGAAATGAATAAAAAAATGAGTAAAGCAGAAATAAATACGACAAAAACGTATAAAATGAGTAAAGTAACCCGTGTTTTTATTTTTCTCCGCATCCTGAAATTTTAATCTAACACTATTGTACGGATTTTTCTAAAAAGGGTTGCTTCGGGACGTTAAAACAAAATTCGGTACCTTTTCCGATTTCAGTTTTAAAGGAAATCGTGCCATTATTTCTGGAAATAAATTCCTTACAAAGTATTAACCCAAGCCCTGTACCAATCTCATTATCAGTACCAGGGCTCTTAATTAACTCATCAATTCTAAACAAACGGGATTGAATATCAGCGGGGATTCCAGTCCCGTTGTCTTTAATAAAAATTGATATGAAATGTTCGTTTGCAGTGGAATAGATTTCTACGATATCATCCGGATATGAAAACTTTAATGCATTTGAGAATAAATTCCGGATAATTGTCCGGAGCATATTTTCATCACCAAAAACAACAGTATTAAACTGAATTCTGGACACAATTTTTATTCGTTTTGCGAGCGCCTGAGCCTTATAAAAAATCAAATTTTCATTAATCAGAGAGGAAATATCCACATAGTCCGGTTTGAATTCCAGTCGGCCGGTTTGGGTTCTGGACCATTCCAGTAGATTTTGGAGAAGTTTAAACGCACTTTCTGCAGCTACATGCAGGTTATGTATAAAATGTTTTCTGTCTTCATCTGAATAATCATCATATTCCTCTTCCAGAATCGTACTAAACCCGAGCATCGCATTAAAGGGAGATTTTAAATCATGTGCTATAATATTAAAAAACAGATCTTTAGTAGAATTAAGTTCAAGTAAATTCTGAGTTTGTTGTCGGATTTCTTCGTGAAGACGATTCCATTCTGTTACATCTCTGGCAATTGCAAAAACAACAGTTTGTCCAAAATACTTTCCTTGATTAACTGAGACAAGTTTTGGAAATATTTCTCCATTTTTCCTCAGGCCCCACCACTCAAATTGTTGAGGTTCACCATGATAAGCTTTCTCGAGTAAATCAACAGTAGCCTGCATATCATTTCGGTTTTCTGGTGACAAAACTGCCGGAGTCTTGCCGATAAAGAATTCCCGATTGTAACCATACATTTGAACAGCACCCTCATTCACATCAATAAATACATGATCTTTGTCAAGAATGTAAACAGCATCACTTATACTATTGAAAAGATTCTGGTAGGTATTATCACTTTCTGATAAGGCAGTCCAGGCATTGCGCATAATTGTGATATCATGCCCAAAAACTGCAAAATACGAGGGCGCTTGTTCGTTTTGTTGTTGCGGAATAATTAAAAAATCAAAAATAGTTTCGTTATTTATCACTTCAAAACGGCTCGATTTGTGTGATTGTTTAACGGTTTCAACATGTTCAATAAATGAAAGAGAAAGCCAATCAGGCAATACGTACTGAATGTTTTTTCCAACGACTTCTACCTGGCTTACATTCAGATAATCAGCTGCCCTGGTATTAAGCATCACAATTTGATTATTGATATCGAAAAGAAAAATCAGATCCGGGGAAATCTCTATTAATTGCTGACATTCCATTTGAACAGACATTTGTAATGGCCTTTTATAATGTAACTAAAGGATTAACATTATCAATCCTCTCCAAGCAAAGTTAAGGAAAGAACCTTTAACATTCATTTTTTTTATCTTTGCAGCTGAATATTCACTTAAAATAGTAGAAAAATGAAACTTCTCGAGAATAAAACGGCTCTGATTACCGGTGGTGTCCGGGGTATTGGCAAGTCGATCGCGCTGTGTTATGCCCAGGCAGGTGCCAATGTTGCCATTTCTGACATCGTGTATGATGAAACTGCCGTTAGCCTGGAGCAGGAACTTATGTCATACGGGGTAAAAGCAAAAGCTTATGCTGCTGATGCCAGTTCTCTGGAGCAGAGTGAGACTTTGATCGATCAGGTAATGAATGATTTTGGACGGATTGACATACTGGTCAATAATGCCGGAATAACCCGCGATAATCTGCTCATGCGAATGAGTGAATCGGAATGGGATGCAGTTATCAGAGTAAATCTGAAATCTGTATTCAACTTAACCAAAGCAGTTCAGCGGATCATGTTAAAACAGCGTTTTGGTTCTATTATAAATATGAGTTCTGTTGTCGGGGTTCAGGGAAACGCAGGTCAATCTAATTATTCAGCTTCGAAAGCCGGCATGATCGGGTTTACAAAATCAATTGCAAAAGAACTTGGATCCCGCAATATTCGGTGTAATGCCATTGCTCCCGGGTTTATTGAAACTGAAATGACTGCAAAATTAACGGATGAAGTTCGCAAAGTATGGATTGAGGATGTCCCATTAAGGCGTTCCGGGAATCCTGAAGATGTTGCCAATGTTGCATTATTCCTCGGTTCTGATCTCTCCTCCTATGTTACCGGACAGGTAATAAATGTATGTGGCGGAATGTTAATGTAAGCTTACCTAATTTAATTAATTAAATTCACTTTGAGTCTTGTAACAGAATATCCGCTCTGGTTTGTATTATTTTGTCTTTTATTAGGAGGGCTTTATGCCTTTTCCTTGTATTCTAATTCTAAAAAACAGGAATTTTCGGTTAATCTCATCCGGGTGCTGAGCCTGCTTCGGTTTTTACTGATCAGTATTCTTGCTTTTCTCCTGCTCTCTCCTTTGATAAAAACAGTCATTAAAGAGCAGGAAAAACCAATTATTATCATTGCCACCGACAATTCTCAATCTGTTTTAATTAACAAGGATTCAGCTTATTATGCAGGTAAATTTAAAGATGATTTAAAGCGCTTTTCTGAGCAACTCTCTCAAAAATACACTGTAAAGGAGTATCTTTTTGGCAGTGAGGTAAAGGAATCAGGCTCTCCTGAATTTACTGATCCATCAACCAATTTTACAACCTTATTCAGAGATATCCGCACGAAAACCTTAAACCGGAATGTAGGTGCCATGGTTGTGATTTCTGATGGTTTATACAATCAGGGAAATAGTCCGTTGAATATTACACAGGATTTTCGTTTTCCATTGTATACTGTGGCTTTGGGCGATACCACACTGAACCGGGATTTGTTTTTCGGGAAAGTAATGTATAATAAGGCCACATTTCTTGGCAATAAGTTTCCTATTGAAATAACAATTCGTTCTTCCCGGCTTACCGGCTCCAGAAGTAAAGTAAATCTTGTTCATAAAGGCAAAACGCTGTTTTCCAAGGAATTATTTATCAATTCTAATAATTATTCCGAAACAATTCCTGTTTTACTGGATGCTGTTGAAACCGGGATTCAGCATTATACAATAAAACTGGAACCTGTTGAAGGAGAAATCAGCAGAATAAACAATGTTAGTGAGGTTTACATTGAAGTACTTGAAGGCAAAGAAAAAGTATTGCTTTATGCAGATGCTCCTCATCCTGATATTTCTGCTATCCGTCAGGCTATTGAATCGAGTTTGAATTTCGAACTTAAAATAGCTTATCCGGGCGATCTCAATGTTAATCCGTCAGAATTCGATATTATAATTCTGCATCAGTTACCATCAACCCGAAATAATGTTGACCAGATTCTGGCGATCGCCAATGCCAAAGCAATTCCGGTCATGTATATACTTGGCGGGAACTCTCAAACCTCTGCTTTTAATATCCTGAAACAGGGAATTCAGATACTTTCTGATAAACCTGTATTTTCTGAGATGCAGGCATCCCAAAACGATTTTTCCCTTTTCACCATCAACGAGGAAACCAGGAAACTTCTGAATGACTTTCCTCCATTATATGGGCCTTTCGGCGAGATAAAGCAGCAAAATGGAGTAGATGTCTTATTTTACCAGCAAATAAACGGCGTAAGTACAGACCGGCCACTTTTTCTGTTTGGTCAGGATTTGTACAAGAAATTTGCTGTGATTGGTGGCGAAGGATTATGGAGATGGCGTATGGCAAATTACAACATCACTGGAAATTTCATGGCTTTTGATGAAATATTGACAAAATCATTGCAATATCTCAGTGTTAAAGTCAACAAATCATTTTTTAGGATTATTCATCAAAGTAATTATTCTGAAAATGAACCCGTTACAATACGTGCTGAGGTTTACAACAAAAGCTATGAATTGATAACAGAACCAGATGTAGAGATTGTCATTAAAAATGAAGAAGGGACTTCTTTTCCATATTCCTTTGCAAAATCCGGAAATAGTTACCTGCTGAATACCGGAATTTTACCGGGGGGATCCTATACTTTTCTGGCCAAAACAAAAGTGGGCAACGATGTCTATCAGCAAGCCGGCAGCTTCACTGTAAGTGTTGTTAATCTTGAAACCTACACTGCTTCTGCAGATCATAATCTGATGTATAACCTTGCTGCACAGCATAATGGGAAAATGGTTCTCCCAGACGCACTTGATGAATTGGCCAAAGCAATTAATGCCCGCGACGACATTAAAACAATTAGCTATTCTCACAAATCCTACACTGAACTGCTGAATATGTATTGGGTTATGATATTGCTTTTATTGCTTGTAGGTGCTGAATGGTTTCTGCGTAAACGTGCCGGTAGTTATTAACAGATTATGTTTTTTATCGTTTCGAAAATACTGGAATATCTTTTAACTCCCTTGTTGTGGATTATCATCCTGATTATTCTGGCATTTTTTCAACGGGAGGCGCGAAAAACCAAGCGCTATCTGGCCATTGCCCTGGGTTTGTGTTTATTTCTCAGCAATAACTTTCTGGCTGATGAATTTATGCGGATGTGGGAACTCCCGGTTGTTAAAGAGGCACAGTTAGAGCCAGTTTATGATGTCGGGATTATCCTGGGTGGTGGAATGATTCAAAAGGATAAACAAAGTAACCGGCTGATCTTCCGGGCCAATACGGACCGGTTTCTTCAGGCTCTGGATTTGTATAAACAGGGACGAATAAAAAAAATGCTGATTTCGGGAGGAGCCGGACATTTAATTTATCGCGATATGCTGGAAGCCAGCTTGTTAAAGAGTTATCTGGTGAAAATCGGGATTCCCTCAGCGGATATTCTGGTGGATTCGGTTTCGGACAATACGCACCAAAATGCTGTCAACACGGCCAAAATTTTAAATACCGGGCTATATGGAACTAAATATCTTTTAATTACATCATCAAGTCATATGCGCAGAGCTATTGCCTGTTACAAAAAACAGGGACTGAACTGCACGCCCTACCCTACCAATAAAATGACAGGCCGAAGGGTCTATAGTTTTCAACATTTATTTGTACCGGAAATCAGAAGTATTTTATTCTACGACACTTTGATCCATGAAATACTGGGATATACAGTGTATAAAACAATGGGGTACGTATGATGAATGCTGCAAAAATAAAAGCTCTGCTTGACGGGTTGATACGCCGGCTGTTTAAATACTGGCGTATTATTAAGCCTTTTCTTGCTGGTTTTCTTGAAGTTGCAGTTTTTCAGATCAGTATTGTTATTGGAAAGTTTTTTCTGCTTCCTCCCGGTGCCAGTATGCGTAAAAGGATACTGTGGAGAAGCATGAATATTATTGTTCTGTTTATGTTGATTCTGGTCATGGTTGATTTTAATTTTCTGTGGTTATTTGGCAAATCGCCCCGAATACGGAATATTTTCAACCCTGAATTGAAGATAACTTCTGAACTCTACGCCTGCGACAGCTCTCTGATTGCCCGGTATTATGATGAATACCGCCAACCTTTGAAATTTGAAGAAATACCCAAAGATTTCATCAAAGCGCTGATCGCAACCGAGGATGTACGCTTTTACAATCACATTGGTATTGATCCGAAAGCGACCTTATCCGTATTCTGGTATATGGCCAAAGGCGAGCGACGCGGAGGAAGCACCATAACCCAGCAATTGGTCAAGAATCTTTTTAAAACCCGGAGCAATTATTCAAAAGGCCTTCTGGGTCGTATTCCTGGATTAAGTATCGTGGTCTACAAAACAAAAGAATGGATCGCTGCCCTGAAGATTGAATATTATTATTCAAAAGATGAAATCCTGACCATGTATATCAATACGATTGATTTTGGCAGCAATTCCTTTGGTTTAAAAACGGCGGCCCGGACCTTTTTCAACAAAAGTCCGAAAGAACTGCTGCCACAGGAATATGCAACACTGATCGGTATTCTGAAAGCGCCCACCTCCTACAGCCCGGTTTCCAATCCGGAACGGTCGTTCGATCGCCGGAATGTTGTACTCGGACAAATGATGAAAGACGGTATGTTCAATCAGAATCAGCTGGATTCACTGGTCCAGTTGCCTATTGGGCTGGATTACAAACCTGTATCTGTGGATGATTCAGAGGGCTCGTATATCCGGGATGCAGTGAGTGCGCAGCTCAAATCATGGCTGAATGAGAATGATATTGATTTATATGCCGACGGACTCAAAATCTATTGTACTATCGATCCGGGTATGCAAAATTATGCAGAGGAAGCCATGAAAGAACACATGTCGCGGCTGCAAAAAAGGTTTTATCAGCATTGGGAAGGTTCTTATCCCTGGGCCGACAGCGATGGCAATGAATTGAAGGATTATATTCAAAAGATTGTACAGAGCACGCGCTATTACAAATACCTGGCAAAACACTTTTCCGGACAGGCTGATTCCATAGAGGTTTACCTGAATAAACCCCGTGAAATGAAGGTTTTTAGCTGGAATGGTTACCGCGATACGAGTATGAGTGTTCTGGATTCGATCCGCTACACCAATTATTTTCTGCATGCCGGATTTGTCGCCATTGAGCCACAGAATGGTACGGTAAAAGCCTGGGTTGGTGGCATTGATCATGGGTATTTTAAGTTTGATCATGTTAAAAAATCGAAACGCCAACCAGGATCTACCTTTAAAGCATTTGTATATGCAGCAGCCATGGATCACGGATATGGTCCTTGTGATAAGCTTTCAGATGTGCCGGTAACCTATAATTATGTTGAAAATGGCAAAAACATGACCTGGTCGCCGCGAAATGCCGATGGTGAATTTACCGGAAAAGAAGTGAGTCTGAAATATGGTTTTGCCAAGTCAATCAACTCTATTGCTGTGCAGTTAACCCGTGAAATGGGCTGGGATAAAGTTATTGAATATGCCTATAAAATGGGGATAAAAACGAAACTGAGTTCAGTCCCTTCAGTGTGTCTGGGCTCCAGTGATGTTTCTTTATATGAACTTGTAAGTGCCTATGGAACAATTGTAAATGAAGGACAATCTGTTGATCCTGTTCTTGTTAGTTATATTGCCGACAAAGATGGCAGGGTGATTTACCGGGCTAAACCCGCTGTTACAACAGCATTGAGTAAAGAAACTGCATTTTACATGACACAACTTCTGCTGGGAGGACTTACCGAACCCGGTGGAACCACCCAGGCCTTATTTGAACATGACCTTTTCAGATACAATACCGATTTTGGCGGAAAAACCGGAACCTCTTCCAATCATTCCGATGGATGGTTTGTAGGGGTTACTCCCAATCTGGTGGCAGGTGCATGGGTAGGTGGTGAAAGCCGGAGCATTCACTTTAAAACATCGGAATTGGGTGAAGGTTGTAAAACAGCTCTGCCCATTTACGGACGTTTTTGGGAAAAGGTATTGAAAGATGAAAAATACAAAGTCTACAGAGCACGGTTTCCTAAACCAAAAATGAAACTGAGTAAAGAATATACCTGTCACACGTATATGCCGAAATCGGATACAGCGGTTGCTGACAGTACGGTTGTAGTTCCTGAATAATCTTATTTTTTACGTTTAAACGGGCGTTTAAAGGCTGATTTTTTACCGGGTGTATAATCCGGAGTCTTTCCAAAACTTTCGGGTACCGGCATTTTCGTGACTGTGATCTTCATAAGATCTTCAATCACTTTAAATTTCGACTGCTCACTTTCACTGATCAGTGTAATGGCTTTGCCTTCAGAGGCTGCACGGGCAGTCCGGCCAATCCGGTGAATGTAGCTCTCTCCGTCACCAGGCACATCATAATTGATGATCAGGTCGATATCCTCGATATCAATTCCACGGGCCAAAACATCGGTTGCAACCAGAATCATGAGTTTTCTGTTGATAAAACTCATCAGCACCTCTTCGCGTTTGGCCTGTTCCAGATCGGAATGCATTTCACCTACACTGAGACCGCTGCGTCTCAGGGAAACCGCAAGTTCCCTTGTTTTTACCTTGGTAGAACAAAAGACCAGTATGCTTTTTCCGATATATTGCTTCAGAACTTCCATAAAAAGCGGGAGTTTCTGATTTGAATAAACTACATAAGCTTCTTGTTTAACCCTTTCGGCCGGTTGGGATATGGCAATACCGATTTCTTTTGGGTGATTCATGATTTTACGGCTCAACTCCCTGATTTTAGAAGGCATTGTGGCAGAGAATAACATGGTTTGCCGCTTCTTCGGGAGTTTTGAAATGATGAGCATAATATCATCAATAAAGCCCATATCAAGCATACGGTCGGCTTCATCCAGTACAAGAAACTCCAGCTGGTCAAATTTTACATACCCCATATTCAGGTGCGAAATCAGACGTCCCGGAGTACAGATCAGCATGTCGGCTCCTTTACTCATCGCACTTTGTTCGCGGGAATAGGCAATTCCATCAGTTCCGCCAAAAACAGCGATTGAACTAACCGAAGTAAAATAGGAAATGCCTTCCATCATGCGGTCAATCTGTAAGGCAAGTTCGCGGGTGGGTACAATGATCAAAGCCCGGGTAATACCGGGCTTTGGATCATGTACTATTTTTTGAATAACCGGTAAAAGAAATGCGGCAGTTTTGCCGGTTCCGGTTTGTGCAGAGGCGATTAAATCATGGCCTTCCAGTAAAACAGGGATGGCCTTTTCCTGCACGGGTGTGGGTGTCTGGTAACCAAGGGCTTCTATTCCCTCCATTAATGACTGATCAAACCCGAAGTCTTTAAAACTTATCATACTTCTATTTCCACGGGCTGTTCATCAATAATGACAGCACCTTTTTAGTTCTTTACAATTTTCTTTACATATACACCGGCAGTACCTTCCAGATTCAGGATGTATATTCCTTTTTCAAACGATTGCATATCGATATTGAATTCGGAATGTGCATTATTCTTCATTACAGTTCCATTCAAAACCTGTTTACCGGTAATATCCGTCAGGGTAAAGGCGTACAGTCCGTTGAGTTCATTGTTGAGACGGAATGAAAACTGACCAGATGTAGGGTTCGGATAAACAAGCAGTGATGAACTGCTTGATACATCAGCAATTCCAACTCCCTGAGCAATCGAAAAATTCTTATTATTGATATCGAAGAATATATTCCCGTCACCTTCAACCATAATACGGGCTGTGCTGGTTGTATATGCAGGAACGACACAGGCAAAAGAGCCGGTGTTGGGAACCTGATAACCCAGAGTATCAGGGAATGTATATCCTCCATCCAATGAGAGCAATACATTTACAAATGGAGTATTGACCGGTGCTACATCGCTCCCGCCAACTGACCAGGTAACTGTTTCTGTAGTTGTAGCAACCCAGGTAATCCCTGTAGTATTCGGACTGGTAACTTCAAAAGGACCGGTAGCTGCAACAATAACTTTTACGGTTGTTGGATTATAAGTTACTCCGCAACCCGGGAGGACATAATCCCGAACAACGCACCTGAAATTCAGGGTACGGGCATACGAAGGTTTAATCTCACCGATGGTTGTGTTGTTATTCAGGATATTGGAAAGCTTTGGAAACAGGCGTGTACCGGTGGTTACAGGATCAAATGATCTGAAAATCGGGGCATTCCCGGTGGGATTATTCCAGTTTCCGGCAGCACCAAGGTCAAATTCTTCCCAGCAATAGGTAATCGGGTCGCCATCCGGATCGTAGGCATCAGCAGTCAATCTGAAAGGTGTATTCAGCGGAATATTATAATTTCCGGGAACAGTCAGAATGGGAGCTACATTGGCAAATGTGGTTGTAACCGGACAAGAATTTCCGTTGGCAATATGAGAATAGTAAACAATTTCGTCAAAACTTTTTGTGTGGAAATAGTCATCGCTGTGTTGTTGCAGATCCTGTGGGGAGCAGATACCGGCATAGGCCATAATGGTACTTCCGCTTCCTGGCTCGTAGGCAGCACTGGCTACCCTGTTTCCACCGCCACATGAACCGGCAGTAGCATTAAAGGTATGATTCCCACCAAACTGATGTCCCATTTCATGGGCAACATAATCAATATCAAATGCATCACCGATAGGGGTATTCATCCCGGTAACTCCTTTTGCTTTGTTGGAAGCATTGCAGATACAACCCAGCTGGGCAATTCCGCCACCACCGGTACTAAAAACATGTCCCATATCATAGTTGGCAGATCCGATAAGATTATTCATCGTACTCTGATTCTGGGAAAGCATGGTACCACCGTTATTATTGGAATATGGATCGGAAGAAGCCACGAGAAAAATTACGAGGGTATCATTTTCAATCAGATTGAGATGAATACCGAATTCACGTTCATATACACTATTAATACGATTTACTGAAGTAACCATTCCGGCAAGTGCACCGGCAACAGTTCCGCCATGGTAGGCTGCATACTCTCCGGTACAGGCCAGCGCCAGACGATAGGTCCGCAGTTGTCCTGCAATATCCATAACACTTTTAGGCTGATCTGATTCGTGATCATGTTCATCATTCAGGCATTGCTGTGCTTCATCCTGTGGCAAAGCATTTCGTTTGTAATAACAAACATAATTTTTCTGATCGGTTAACGAGACAGGATCAATAAAAACAGTTCCTTTAGTGCTGATCATCATGGCATGAAATCCAAACTGAGTGACATCAAAGCGCATGGTGGCTGTGGGATCATCAATTCCTTTACCGGCATAGGTTTTAATTTGCGGGAAAGCATTTGCCAGTCCTTTTTCCATGACCGGAGCTTCAATAACCCGGAATGCAGAAAATGAACCATCCGGCATGGGGAGGTTGAAAATAAATTCACTGCGCTCTATTCCGGCCAATTCATCCAGCGGAGCCAATGACAAAATATTTTTCATGGCAGCAACATCCAATTCAAGTGCCTGGTAATCAGATGCCCAAACATCTGCTTTTGCCTTAACACTTTCGCTGAACGCGGAAGGTTTATTCCATGGATTCAAATTGGATTGAGCCTCAGCACAAAGGCTCCCCGCCAGCATCAGTACGATACCGGAAAACAGTGTAAATTTCTTTAGCATTGCGTAATTGGTTTTGGTTCAGATTTGATTAATGCACATTCAATTAACAAGCCAATGCGCCTTTCATGCATTGGAATGCCGGATACAAAATTAACAAAATTAATAATACGGAATGATTTCTATCTCAAACTCTTAAACCCATTCGCCATTTCAAAGGCAATCCGTTCGAAAACTTCTTCGAAACTACCGCTTCCGTCCACTTTATTAATGGTGTGCCCTTTCTTATATCGTTCAATTACCGGAAGCGTTTTCTGTTCATGTTCGAGCAGGCGGTGCACGATTTTGGCTGCACTGGTATCATAAGGAACCATCTGGTCGGTTTTGCTGCGGGCATCCAGTCGCCTGACCAGTTCCAGCGTGGGCACATTGAGTTCGATGATTTTGGAAATACCAATTCCATGTTTTTTAAACAAACCATCGAGGATATACGACTGTACCAATGTTCTCGGAAAGCCTTTAAAAATAAAGCCTTTCGGGTGCTTTGTTGTAGCCAGTTTTTTCTCGATGAGCGGTACTACCAGTTCATCCGGAAGCAATTGCCCGCTTTCATACAATTCCATGATTTTCTGACCGGTTTCGGTCCGTTCATGAATTTCCTCATCAATCATAATCCCGGTGTCTACGTATTCAAGTCCGTAGGCCTCGGCAATGGCTAGTCCCTGCGAACTTCTCCCCGATCCGGGATATCCGAACAACAGCACATTGAATAGTTTTTTGCTTAATACACCGCTAATAACATCCTCAATGGCTTCGGTAACCTTTTTAATGGGCTGCATCCCGTTCACTTCTTTGTAGATGCCCCTGTCTTTATAATACTCGAGTACCGGAATCGTCTTTTCATGATATTCGGTCAGTCGTTTGCGGATCACCAGATCATTATCGTCCGACCTTCCGGAAGTTATCCCTCTGTGTAACAAACGATTGATGGATTCATCATAGGGAACATCAACGCTGATCAGCACATCCAGCGAAGTATTCAACTGCAGCATTAAGCCTTCGAGAATATAAGCCTGAATATAGGTACGCGGAAACCCATCAAACAAAAAACCATTCGATTCCATATTGTCAGAAATCGTTTTTTCGATGATCTGAACGATGATTTCGTCCGGAACCAGTTTCCCGGAGGCAATGATATCCTTGGCTTCTTTTCCCAGGCGGGTATCGTCCTTAATCTCCTGACGCAGAAGATCTCCGGTCGAAATATAATGCAATTTATACTTTTCAATCAGGTATTCCGACTGAGTTCCTTTCCCTGCTCCCGGAGGTCCGAATAATGCAATGTTTAACATAGATTGATCTTTAAAGATGTGCAGGTCAAAAATAGGATTTTTTTTCTGAATCGCAAATTTGTATTTTTACCTGTTATTATTGAATTTTTCACATATGATTCTCAAAAAATACATTCCGGTTTTTATTCTTTTATCGTTTTCATTGGTTGGTCAAAAGGTTCTTGCCCAACTCACCCTGAATCTGGGAACCGGGAACCCGGTGCTGTGTTCCGGGCAAACTTTGAACCTGGGTACCTATGGA
>CAYLTH010000001.1:140556-146095 GCA_964386485.1 uncultured Bacteroidales bacterium
TGCAGTTTATCGTAACCAATTCTTTTGGTTGCACCGATACGATTACCTATACGGTTTATAATGTTACCGCACCGGCTATTTCGCTGCCTTATGTCGGGAATTTGTCGCAATGCGATTCCCTTACCGTTAATTTTTCCATTCAAGGGTATGGGAACAATCACCCATCCACGACCTACACAATGTATTTTGGAGATGGATCCAGTCAGGTTGTGGTCCCTACCCTGCCTCCTCCCTTTACGGTTTCGCATAAATACACGAAAAATAGTTGTGCCGAAGTTTCAAAATCGTTTACTGCCCGCATTGTGGCTTCCAATGCCTGTGATTCTGCCATCGCTACCATTACGCCTATTAAAGTTTATAAACGACCGGGAACCGAATTTCAACTACCGACCCTCAGCCGCTGTGTTAACACACCCCTTACCTTTCCAAACACATCCATACAGGCTGCCAACCCAACCAATTGCAATGGAATTACCGATTTTACCTGGAGCTGGGGCGACGGAACACCCAATCAGGTAAACCTGAATTCATCGACCACACCCAATGGTCAGCATACTTATACTTTACCGGGAACCTACGAAATTTGCCTGACCGCTCATGGATTGTGCGGAGATTCAACCTTTTGCGACAGCATTTGCATTGATAAGCCCCCTGTTCCGGGCTTTAAAGTGGATACTAATTTGATTTGTGCTCCGGATACTGTCTTTTTTACAGACACGACCAACCTGAGTACTTCCTGCGGCAATGACGAATACCAATGGAATATAACTTACACCAATCCAGGCAATTGTACCACGCCCGGTGCACCGCATTTTCTCTTTGTTTCAGGAACTTCGGCCATTAGCCGGAATCCGGTTATCCGTTTTTTGCATCCCGGAATTTACACGGTTCGCTTATCGGTTACCAACAACTGTGGAACCGTGGTTTCTGCTCCCAAAGTTATCACGGCAATGGGCCCACCCACAGCCACCATCAGTTCATCCGGTATGCCATCACCGGCTTGTACTTCCATCAATCTGAACCCGGGCATATCCACCATACCCAATACCTCTTATAAAGATTGTTATGGAGCTATTACATCCTATTCCTGGAGTAGTACCTGTGGAACATTTCCCAACCCTGACCTGGCCTATCCGGGTTTGTTGACCTGTTCAACTACCGGAAATCAGTCTATTACTGTAGTGGTGGAAAATGTATGTGGAAATTACACTGCCACCCTTCCTTTTAATTTATATCCGGAGCCTATTGTTAACCCCATGACGGACCTGGTTTATTGTCCGGGAGAGGCTGTCAGTGTACCGGCTTTCAGCGGCACTCCTGCGGGAGTTACTTTCACCTGGACCCGTACTGTCGGGGCAATCGGATTGGCTCCTACCAGCGGCACCACGAATATAGCCGGGTTTACAGCGGTGAATGCCGGGAGTACCCCGCTGGTTGTGACGTTTACAGTTACTCCACACGCCAATGGATGCAACGGTACGCCCAAAACATTTACAATAACGGTCAATCCAAAACCCACGGTCGCCACGATTGCAAATCAGCAATATTGTCATGGTGAAACTTCTCCTCTGATTACCATTACAGGAAGTGTTGCCGGGACAAACTATACATGGACAAATACAGAAACCGGAATTGGACTAGGATCTTCGGGAAATACAACCATTCCTTCTTTTACTGCACAAAATACTACTTTATCCAATCTCAGCGGTACGGTTACCATTACACCAACGTATACCAATGCCGGGAAAACATGTACCGGAAATCCGTTGAATTATACGATAGGTGTGAATCCGGTTCCTGTCATGAATGCACCTGTTGATACCCTCATCTGTGCCGGAACCATTCTGAATCTCACGAATTTCAGTGGCATCCCGAGCGGCTTAACCTACGCCTGGACCAATTCAAATCCATCCATTAATCTTTCGGCCAGTGGTACCGGAAATCCGGGGAATTTCACACCGCCGGCTTCCCTCACAAGCATTCAGCAGGCTCTGATTACCGTAACACCCCGCTTTACAGTGGGAAGTAAAACCTGCGACGGACTGCCACAATCTTTTACTATTACGGTCAATCCAAAGCCAGCTGTAACCGGCATAGCCAATCAAAGCTGGTGCCATGAGGATACGGTTCCGCAAATACAAATTACCGGCACTGTGGCAGGTTCGGTGTATTCCTGGTCGAATTCGAACCCGGCTATTGGTATTGTCGGACCCGGCCAAGGTGTGATCCCGCAATATATAGCCCAAAACACCGGGAGTGCCAGCATTAGCGGAACATTCACCATCATTCCGGTGTATACCAATGCGGGATTAAGTTGTCAGGGCAATTCCTCTTCTTATACCGTTTTGGTGAAGCCATCCCCTGTTATCAGTCCTGTAAGTGATACTGTGTATTGTGAAGGAGATCATACAAAAAGTATCTTATTTTCGACCAATATTCCGAGCGGAGTGGCCTATAACTGGGTGAATACCAATAGTTCCATCGGGATTAATGCCAGTGGCAGCGGAAATATCCTCTCATTTATAGCAGCGAATACAACAGCAGCCCCGATTACAGGCTGCATTACCGTAACAGCCTCTGCTGCAGGGTGCGACGGACCGGGTTTACCCTTTTGCATCACCGTGAATCCGACGCCTCATCCGTCTATCAGCGGGCCTTCCGTTGTATTTAGCGGTACAATTGCCGGTTTGAGTGTACCTGCACCCTTGTATTCCACGTATAGCTGGTCTTCGGTACCGGCAGGACAATTACTCACTCCGGCTAATACGCAAAGCGTGACGACCCTGCCCTTAACAACCCCGTCGTCCTTCTATGTTACTGTAACCAATGCCTGGGGATGTGATTCGTCGGCCAACAGAACCATAACGATTGGCAGTCCGGTTTTTCAGATTGTTGACCTTACTGCCATCCCACAGGAAGTATGCAGCGGAGATGCTGTGCAGTTAAATGTACAGGCCATTGGCGGCTCCGGTGTATACACATACGCCTGGTCCTCAAGCCCGGCAACGGCTCCACCAATTCCGGGAATCTCTAACCCTTTGGTTAACCCGGTTTCCGGAGGAACGCAAACAATTTACACCTATTCTGTAACCGTTTCCGATGGAATTAACACCCCCATATCAACAACAGTAACTGTTCTGGTGAATCCCAATCCTGTTGTCAGCATACCACCTGTAACACCGATATGCGACAGCAGTGCTTTACTGATTACATCCCTGCCTTCAGGGGGTACCCCTGCTTACACCTATGTCTGGAACGGCCCTCCGGGAAGTGGATTTTCCTCTTCCTTACAGAATCCGTATCTTCCGGTTGCCAATCTGGGTGCCCTGCAAGCGGGTGCCTATTCTTTAACAGTTACAGATAGCAAAAACTGTCTGGCCAACGGGTCGACAGATGTTATAATTCTTCCAAAACCCCTTGTACAAGCCCTTTCAAATGGTCCCATCTGCGATAGTACAGCACTGACGCTTACTTCTTTAACCAGCAGCGGTTCCGGGCCTTATTCCTGGCTGTGGACGGGTCCGGCAGGCAGCGGATTTACAGCAAACACAGCCGATACCGGAATCGCAATCGCTAATCTGGCAGCTTACCATCAGGGAATTTACACCCTGATTGTTGAAGATATCAATGCCTGTAAGGACACAGCAATTGTTGATATTATACTTTTCCCGAAGCCACAGGTGCAGGTTTTTTCGGATGCTCCGGTTTGTGACAGTTCGGATCTTCATTTTACTGCCAATGGATACAGCGGAACATTCCCCTATACGTTTTTATGGACAGGAACGCCGGCATCCGGTTTTTCATCAACACTGCAAAACCCTGTTATTCCAAATGCAAATCTGGCAGCTTATCAGGATGGAGTTTACAGCTTGATTATCAATGATCTGAATTTATGTTCTGATACCGTTCGAACCAATGTAATCATCCATCCCAAACCGCTCGCGTCTGCCGTTTCCAATTCCCCGATTTGTGATTATTCGAAGTTGCTATTGAATGGATCAGCCCTATCCGGAACGCCTCCCTATTCCTGGGCATGGACCGGTCCTGCAGGCAGTGGATTTGTTTCCAATGTGCAGAATGACAGTATTTTAAATGCGGCTATCCAATTTAATCATCCGGGGACATATCAACTAATCGTGAGTGATCAGAATAATTGCCGGGATACTGCATTCACTGATGTTAGCATCTTTACACTACCCGATGCCAATGCAATCAATTCGTTCACAGTCTGTAACGGCAGTGATACGCCACCGGTTTTGTTTTCCGGCAGCATTCCCGGAACAACTTTTCTCTGGCAAAACAATAGTCCGCAATTTATCGGACTCAATTCTTCCGGGAGTGGAAATATTGGTTCCTTTGCTGCCATCAATACCGGCACAAGTCCTGTAATAGCCACCATAACCGTAACGCCAAGAATAAGTGGTTGTGACGGAGCTCCCATCCAATTTACCATCACAGTAAACCCAACTCCAACCGTTACTGTAAATCCGGCGCTGCCACAAACCTATTGTCCGGGCACGGCAACAAACACTATCAGTTTCTCCGGGTCTGTAAGCGGAACTGTTTACCAATGGAGCTACACCGGTCCCGGTGTTGGCGTTGTAAGTCCGGGCAGCGGGAATATCCCGTCATTTGCGACCATCAACAATAGTCTTACTCCGCTTACAACCCAATTCACGGTTATTCCGGTGTATACGAATGCCGGATTGACCTGTCCGGGTCCTGCCAAACCATTCAGTATGACGGTGCTTCCCCTGCCACTGGCTAACCCCGTTCCCGATCAGGAAGTATGCAGCGGCACCGCCATGACGATGGTTAATCTGACAGGACCGGTTGCCGGTACGAATTTCTCCTGGAATCATACGAGTCCTGCCACAGGCATGCCCTATCCCGGTAGTTTTGGAAGTTTTATATTGCCCTATGTTCTTACAAATCCCGGACAACAGATTATCTATGATACGGTTAGTATTTTCCCGGCAATTACGCTGAACGGAAAAACCTGCATTGGACCAGATACCTTTTTTGTTATTACACTGAATACTCTTCCTGAAGTGGATCCCGTATCCAACCAGACTTTGTGTGCCGGAGATATTGCCAATCATGTGATTTTTACCAGTTATGATCCCACAACCAGTGTTATGTGGTCAAACAGTCTGCCCTCCATTGGCTTATCCGCTAACGGCGCCGGAAACATCCCTCCCTTTATCGCCCAAAACAGCAGTCTGTATGATAATCTGGCAGTGATAACTGCTTACCCTTACGCACACGGCTGTCCGGGATCAGGCATTCAATTCACCATTACGGTAAAGCCGGTTCCCGGGGTCGACAGCATTGTAAGTCAGGTGGTTTGCGACAGTCAGGCTGTTGCACCCATTGCATTTACGGGTCCTGTATGGAATACGGTGACCTACAACTGGATTAACCTCTTTAATACACCCATTGGCTTACCGCTTAGCTCCGGAACCAGCGTGATTCCAGGCTTTGTGGCTGCCAATGCTGCCAACAATCCCGTCACGGCTACGTTTCGCGTTACTCCGGA
>CAYLTH010000001.1:146195-147393 GCA_964386485.1 uncultured Bacteroidales bacterium
GTAGTTCCGGCCCGATCTGCGACAGTTCCCAACTGAATCTAAGCAGCACCCTGATATTTGGAAACAGTCCGCTGAATTACTCCTGGACTGGTCCTCCCGGATCATCATTTACCTCATCCTATGGAAATCCGTTGATCCCTGTTGCATCACTTTCTCAGTTTAATTCTGGAATGTATACCCTCACCATAACGGACGCAAATAATTGCAAGAATTTAGATTCCCTGATGGTTACAATTTATCCCCAACCATTTGCCTGGATATCCGGCAATACCGGAGTTTGTGAGGGCCAATCCCTGAATCTTAGCGGGAATGTCACTTCCGGAACGCCAGCTTTTTCATGGCTTTGGGAAGGGCAGACCGGTACAGGGTATTCAGCCACGGTTCAAAATCCACAAATCGATCCTGCAACACTGGCGATACTTAATCAAACTCAGTTGAAGCTAACCGTAACCGATAGCCGGAATTGCACAACGACAGCGCTAAGTGAGATTTTAATGTTTTCTAAACCAGATGCAATTGCTGCATCAAACAGTCCCGTTTGCGACAGTAGTTCCATTACGTTCTCCTCGACTGTAATTGCCGGAACCGGGCCCTATATTTATCAATGGAATGGTCCGACCGGAAGTATTTTTACGGCTGGCAGCCCAAATCCGGTTATTGATATCGCTTCACTGGCCGGCCAACATAGCGGAGTCTATCAGTTAATTGTCCGGGACCAGAAATCCTGTTCAGATACTACCATCCTCTCTGTTCTCATACATCCCAAACCCATAGCCGAAGTAATAACGAATTCACCATTATGCGATAGTTCATTGCTTGATTTGAATGCAGCAGCCTATACCGGAACCCCACCCTATTCCTGGACATGGACCGGACCTTCGTTATCGGGATATTCTTCCATTCTCCAAAATCCGCCAATGCTTGCAGCTACCCTGAATACCCACCATAATGGCGTATATATGCTTAAATTAGAGGATTTTAATCAGTGTAGCGATACCGTATATTCGTCCGTTATTATTCATCCGAAACCCTTGGTATCGGCCTCCACTGATGCTCCCGTTTGTAATTTAAGCACATTGCATCTGAACGGATCTGCTCAGGGAGGGACTGCACCTTATACCTGGCAATGGACCGGGCCATCGGGAAGCGGTTACCTGTCTGTACAGGCTGTTGACAGTATTCAAAATGCAGCGGTTTC
>CAYLTH010000002.1:0-14788 GCA_964386485.1 uncultured Bacteroidales bacterium
TGATGAGCAACCTGATGACTTCCCAAAGCCTGAATTGTATTGCCTGTGCCGGTGGCCCGCGCTGTTGCAAACGCGATACCTTTATTGCCATAACTGAAGCTGTCAGCTTCACAGCGAAAAATCTGAATATTGAAATCCCCTTATCTGCCGGGATAAAATGCGGATTCAGTCACCTCAACCGCGAATGCCTGCAGTCAGGCTGTGATTTCTTTGACGAATAAAACTCCGCAGATTTAACTCCCCAGCGTCCAGCTTGCTCCCTCTTTTCCGTCTTTTACCTGAATATTCAGACTGCCGAGTTTATCCCGGATCTTGTCGGATGTGGCATAATCTTTATTCGCCCTGACCTGAGCCCTTAATTCAAGGATTAGTCCCATCAGTCCGTCGACCATGGCAGCATTGTTTCCGGCTGCTTCATCCTTCAATCCGAGTATTTCTTCGGTGAAATCATTGAACAACTTACGGAAACGGGTCAATTGCACCTCCGATAGTCCGTTTTTGGCGTCATTGATGCGGTTTATCAGGTTTACAGCTCCAAACAGATGACTGATCAGCACCGGAGTGTTGAAGTCATCATTCAGGGCAGCGTAGCAGTCCTTTTCCAGCTGACCGATCTGTTCATCGGCATCCGCTAAGGGGTTTACGGCTGAGGGCGCCATGGCATTGAGCAATCTTCCGGCTTCGAGCAACTTTCTCAAGCCTTTTTCGGAAGCCTGAAGTGCCTCATTCGAGAAATCGAGCGGACTGCGGTAATGTGCCTGCAGGATAAAAAATCGTATGGTCATCGGACTGTAAGCCTTTTCGAGTGCTGCATGGGTGCCGGTAAAGAATTCCTCGAGGGTGATGAAATTCCCGAGCGATTTTCCCATTTTCTGACCATTAATGGTGATCATATTGTTGTGCATCCAGTAATGAACAGGCTCGTGACCGAGGGCTGCCTTCGACTGGGCAATTTCAGCTTCATGGTGCGGGAACAGCAAATCCATACCGCCACCATGGATATCAAAGTGATCACCCAGGTATTTGGTACTCATGGCCGAACATTCGGCATGCCAGCCCGGAAAGCCATCACCCCAGGGACCCGGCCATCGCATGATGTGTTCGGGAGCAGCCTTTTTCCAGAGTGCAAAATCGCAACTGTGGCACTTTTCACTTTGTCCGTCCAGTTCGCGGGTATTGGATAAAAGGTCGTCCAGAATACGACCGCTGAGCTTGCCGTAATCATTGGTTTTGCTGAATTTCTCGACATCAAAATACACCGATCCGTTGACTTCATAGGCAAATCCGGCATCCATAATCTTCTGAATAAGCTCGATCTGTTCAATGATATGTCCGCTTGCCCGCGGTTCAATACTGGGTTTACGCATATTCAGCATATCCATATAAAGATGGTAGCGATCGGAGTAGTACTGAACGATTTCCATGGGTTCGAGTTGCTCGAGCCGGGCTTTCTTCCCGATTTTATCCTCCCCCTCATCGGCATCGTTTTCGAGATGACCGACATCGGTAATATTGCGCACGTATCGTACTTTGTAACCCAAATGGGTGAGGTAGCGGAAAACAATATCAAAGGTCAGGGCTGCACGGGCATGGCCCAGATGGGGATCACCATAAACAGTTGGACCACAAACATATATGCCAACAAAAGGTGGATTCAGCGCAATAAATTCTTCCTTTTTACGGGAAAGCGTGTTGTAGAGAAAGAGTGTATTTTCCATAGCAGTAGAAATTCGGATGCAAAGTAAGGAAAATTTCGGGCTGCTCCGGCAAAATCACAGGATCAATCTGCGGATTCAGCCGGTGATTGCGGAATATGGGTATGTAAAATGCTTTCGAGATAATCAACCGACAAGGCATCTTCGTAGCGGTATTCGCCAATGCGGGTCCGGCTCAATTTTTCGAGATAGGCACCACTTTGCAGGGCTTCACCCAGATCGCGGGCAATGGAACGGATATAGGTTCCTTTGCTGCATGAAATCCGGAAATGTACCCGCGGCATTTCGATGCGTGTAATTTCGAATTCACGGATATTCACCTGTTTAGGCTGAATTTCAATTTCCTTATTTTTGCGGGCATACAGATAGGCGCGTTTGCCTTCGTGTTTGACAGCTGAATACACCGGAGGAATCTGTGATATATCTCCAACAAAACCGGCTGCACATTGCCGGATCATTTCCTCTGTGATATGGGCAGTGGGATAATCCTGATCCGGTGCATGTTCCAGGTCATACGAAGGAGTAGTCTGACCCAGATAAAAAATCCCGGTATATTCCTTTTCAAACAACTGAAATTCATCAATCCGTTTGGTGAATTTTCCGGTCATGATGATGAGCAGCCCGTCGGCAAGCGGATCAAGTGTACCGGCATGGCCTACCTTAATGACTTTGCCACCCAGATAGCCTTTGATCAGATAGCGTACTTTATTCACCACATCAAAGGAAGTCCATCCGATGGGCTTATTGACAGGCAGCACACTGCCCTTTTCAAAATCAAAATCCATTAAATAAGGCTTAGAGGATGTCCGCTCAATAATAAAACAATGATAATCAGACCAATAACAATCCGATACCAACCAAAAGCTTTAAAACCGTGTTTGGTCAGATAAGCGATAAAAAAGCGGATAGCCAGAAGGGCTACAATAAAAGCAACAATATTTCCGATCAAAAGAACTTTAAGATCCTGAGCCTGAAATACATCGAAATTTTTGACCAGTTTCAGGGTTGATGCGGCAAACATGGTTGGAACAGCCAGAAAAAAAGAGAACTCTGCGGCATTTTTCCGGCTGAGTTTTCGGCTCATACCGCCGATAATGGTTGCAGCAGAGCGACTTACACCGGGAATGATGGAGATAATCTGGAACAAGCCGATTAAAAAGGCACTTTTATACGTAATCTCCTGGTTATCATCACCATCGGCATTAAACCATTTATCGACAAACAACAGGACAATTCCGCCCAATACGAGAGAAACAGCCACAATCATGACACTACCAAGCATTGCATCTACCTGTTTATCAAGCAGGAACGCAATAATCAGGGGTGAGCAGGCCACACCGAGTTTCAGATAAAAGGTAAAACTCTGGAAGAATTTGCGCCAGTATAAAACAATCACACTTAAAATGGCACCAAACTGGATATTTACGGTGAAGGCTTTCACGAAATCCGTGCTTTCCATGCCCAGAAGACTTTGGGCAATAATCATATGACCGGTTGATGAGACCGGCAGAAACTCGGTTATTCCTTCAACAATGGCAATGATTATGGCTTCAAAAATACTCATTCTTCAGTTTTCGGCTTTTTCATAATGGCATAAATTTCAACTACATAGCCCGCCAGTACCAGAATCGGAGCCAGTGTCAGTCGCTGAAAATTAAAAATGTCATCACTGAAAACATTCGGGTCTTTTGAATCTCCGCCGATCATGAGAAGAAAACCAACGAGTATCAGGGCCAGGCCAATCAGCATGATGATATAATTTTCCTTGCTGAAAGCAAAAAAGGCCTTCTGTACTTTGGGAGTTTGAATACCAGAAGCCGTTGCAGGGCTTGTTTTGGCTTTTTTATTATCCATTGAAATTCGCTTAATATAAATATTCAGAACGTGTTCGTAAAAATTTTCGGACTGCAAAGTACGTGGAAATCCATGAAATAACAACGCCCAACAGCGTAACAATTAGCAGAAGTGTAAGATAAAGTTTAAAATCACGAATATTGATTAACTCCGGAACCTGCTGATAGACCAGGTATAAGGTCCCCGCAAGCAGAATCAATGTGATGATTGAACTGTAAATTCCATGCATTAAGCCTGTCATCAGGAAAGGACGACGTATAAAGGTTTCGGTAGCACCCACGAGTTGCATGGTTTTAATCAAAAAGCGTTTTGAATAAATAGCAAGCCGTATCGTATTGTTAATCAGAGCTATACTAATAGCGAGTAACAGTATACTAAAACCAAGAAATAAGAGACTGATGCGGCGGACATTTTCGTTTACAACATTCACCAGAGATTTTTGGTAAACGATTTCTTTGATTTCCGGGTTGGCCAGGATCTGCCGTTCAATGGGCAGGATGCTGTCGTTGTTGGCATATGCAGCTTTCAGCCGGATATCCAGGGAGGGCAGCAAAGGATTGTAACCGAGGAAGGAAATAAAATCTTCCCCCAGATCATTCATCAGGGTTTTGGCAGCTTCTTCGCGGGTAACATAGCGGGTTGCTTTCACCCAGGGCTTTGCTTCGAAGGTTGATTTAAGCTCCAGAATGCGGGCTTCTGGCACACCATCTTTGATAATGGTCGTAAATCCAATGTTTTCTTTTACATAATCGCCAACAAGACGGGCATGATAAATCAAAATGGAGAGTAATCCCAACATAAACAATACGAGGGTAATACTGACGATACTTGTTAAGTATGAGGTTTTTAGCCTTCTGCTGTTATATTTATCTTCTGTACGTGCCATAACTGAAATGAAACGCTAAAGTAGTAAAAATCTGATTCTGTGCGTGTATTTCATAGTCTTTATCCATAAATATAATCAAGAAACACTGAATATTCATTACTTTTGCACACTTTTTTACGATCTTCAAACACAGAATCTGCATGGAATACAACTTTACCGAAGTAGAAAAAAAATGGCGTGAGTACTGGAAACAGCACAAAACTTACAAAACAGATATTGATCGCAGCCGGCCTAAGTTCTATGTACTGGATATGTTTCCGTATCCTTCAGGAGCAGGACTTCATGTAGGACATCCTCTGGGTTATATTGCCACCGATATCTATTCGCGGTATAAAAGGCTGAAAGGCTTTAATGTATTGCATCCCATGGGGTTCGATGCTTACGGACTTCCTGCCGAACAATACGCCATCCAAACCGGACAGCACCCTGCTGTTACGACATCGGTTAACCTGGCCCGCTACAAGGAACAGCTTGATATCATGGGCTTTTGTTATGACTGGGATCGTGAAGTACAAACTTGTGATCCCTCCTATTATAAATGGACACAATGGACCTTTATCCGTCTGTTTGAGTCATGGTATTGCAAGAAAAACAACAAATCGCTGCCAATCAGTGAATTAATCTCCATGTTTTCAGCATCGGGAACGCAGGGAATTCAGGCTGCGTGCTCCGAAGACCTGGTTTTCAGTGCTTCCGAATGGAATGTAAAATCAGAAAAAGAACAACAGGAAATTTTGATGAACTACCGGCTGGCTTACCTCAGCAATCAGATGGTAAACTGGTGTCCGGAATTAGGCACCGTACTGGCCAATGATGAAGTAGCCGATGGATTTTCGGTTCGCGGAGGACATCCTGTTGAACGCAAACTGATGAAACAGTGGTCGTTACGCATTACGGCCTATGCTCAGCGTTTACTCGACGGGCTTGACACCCTGGATTGGCCCCATTCGCTCAAAGAAATTCAGCGGAATTGGATTGGTCGTTCGGAAGGTGCATCCGTTATTTTCGGGGTTAAGGATCGCGCTGAACTGCAAATCGAAATATTTACAACCCGCCCCGATACCATGTTTGGGGCCACCTATATGGTTCTGGCTCCGGAACATGACTTGGTGAGTACGTTAACAACCGCAGACCAGAAACAGGCTGTGCAGGAATATGTTGCCATGGCCAAAAACCGTTCGGAACGCGAGCGCATGACCGAGGTAAAGCGCGTAAGTGGTGTGTTTACAGGCTCCTATGCTGTGAATCCGCTGACTCAGCAGCCCATTCCGGTATGGATAGCCGATTATGTTCTGGCCGGATACGGAACAGGAGCGATTATGGCCGTTCCGGCCCACGACAGCCGCGATTATGCGTTTGCCCGCCATTTCAATCTGCCGATTCTGGAAGTGGTTGCCGGTGGTGATATATCCGAAGAGTCCTATGACGCCAAGGAAGGGAAGATGATCAATTCGGGTTTTCTGGACGGACTGGATGTAAAAGCAGCCATAAAGGCAGCTATTGACCGGATTGTTGAATTGAAAATTGGCTATGGCACAGTGAATTACAAGCTGCGGGATGCCAGTTTCAGTCGTCAGCGGTACTGGGGAGAGCCTTTCCCTGTGTATTACAAAGACGGGATGCCCTATGCATTGGATGAATCGGCACTTCCGCTGGAGCTGCCTGCTGTAAAGTCTTATTTACCAACCCCTACCGGTGAGCCGCCTCTGGCCAACGCCGAAAACTGGGTATCTGCCGGGGGGTATCCGCTCGAAACCAATACCATGCCGGGTTATGCCGGATCAAGCGGCTATTACCTGCGCTATATGGATCCCCGCAATGATTCGGAATACTTTTCAAAAGATGCCATTGATTACTGGCAGAATGTGGATTTGTATATCGGTGGAGCCGAGCATGCCACAGGTCATTTGATTTATGCCCGCTTCTGGAACAAATTTTTATTCGATCTCGGTTTAACGCCTCTGGATGAACCCTTTAAGAAGCTCATCAACCAGGGAATGATACAGGGCCGGTCCAAACTGGTTTACCGGATCAAAGGGGGAAATGTATTTGTTTCCTATAACCTGAAAGATGAATTTGATTGCACTCCGATTCATGTGGATGTGAGTCTGGTTGAGGATGATGTACTTGATACCGAAGCATTTAAGCAATGGCGACCGGATTATGCAGGAGCAACATTCATCCTGGAAGACGGATTTTATCTGTGTGGTTCGGAAACCGAAAAAATGTCGAAATCACTTCACAACGTGGTAAATCCCGACGAACTGATTGGTCGTTATGGTGCTGATACCTTCCGGATGTATGAGATGTTTCTGGGTCCGCTCACCGATTCAAAACCCTGGGATACCAATGGAATCGAAGGTGTTTTTCGTTTTATCCGGAAGTTCTGGCGATTATTCCACAATGAACAGAATGAATTTATGGTATCGGATGGCACACCTTCCGATCAGGAATACAAAGTGCTTCACCGTACCATTAAACGGGTACAGGAGGACATAGAGCGCTATTCCTTTAATACCGTGGTTTCTACATTTATGATCTGTGTGAATGAGTTGAATGAGCTCAAATGCAACAAACGTGAAATTCTGAATGAACTGCTGATTCTCATTTCTCCTTTTGCTCCGCATATTGCAGAGGAACTCTGGCAGCAAACCGGACATAGCGAAAGTATTACTTCTGCGGCATTTCCTGTATTTAACGAGAGTTACCTGATCGAAAACGCTTTTGAATACCCGGTTTCATTCAATGGAAAAATGCGGTTTAAACTCACGCTGCCACTCGATTTCTCTGTAGCAGATGTGGAAAAAGCTGTGCTGGAATATCGCGATTCTGCCAAATGGCTCGAAGGGAAATCACCTAAAAAGATTATCTTCGTGAAAGGTAAGATTATTAATGTTGTTGTCTAATTGAGACGGTTTTTCATCTTTGGCAAAGATTTTGATCTGTGGACAGTGTTGTCTACCTGTATCACTATGAAAAAGATCGTTTTTGCCGGATTTATATCCCTGCTGTTTGTATCGCAGGCCATTAGTTCACAACCTGTTAAGCAGATTAATAAAGATGCTTTTAAGAAGGGTGAAAAACTCGAATTCCGGGTTTTTTATGATGCCATGCTCACGGGGAAAGTTACCGCTGGTTATGCTACCCTGGAAGTAAAATCAGAAAATAAAACCATGCAAAACCGCCCGGTTTATCACATCGTCGGCGAAGGTAAATCCAGAGCAGCTTTCGATTGGTTTTTTAAAGTCCGCGATCGTTTCGAATCCTTTATTGATGAAGAAAATCTCATCCCATACATGTTTATCCGTCGTACCCGTGAAGGCGGATATGTGAAGGATGATGATGTAACCTTCAATCATCAGTTGAATTATGCCAGCAGCCGGAATGCCCTGAAAAAGATTCCGAACGGGGTACATGATGTTCTATCAGCTGTGTATTATGCCCGCAATATCGATTTTTCGACCGCCACGATCGGACAGAATTTTAAAGTTAATTTTTTTCTGGATGACTCTGTGTATATCAGTGTTATTCAATACCTTGGAAAAGAAGTTGTGAAAACCAAAGCCGGAAAATTCCGCTGCCTGAAATTTAAACCCATGGTTGCAACCGGGAAAGTATTCAGCAATCCCTACCCAATGACACTGTGGGTTACCGATGATAAAAACCGTCTGCCAATTTTGGTTGAGTCAGCCGTATCCGTTGGTTCGGTAAAAGCCGAATTAATCAGCTTCAGTGGACTGGCAAACCCAACTGAAGCCAAGCTAGATTAGTAAATATTCTGTTGTAACAGACTCTCTATGAACATCCTGAAACATTTTCTGCCAGTAATGATCGTATTCTGGCTCATGCCATTGATGGATTCAAAGGCTCAGCTTCCGAAAACCGAAGAAGATGAATACGCAGTCGAATGGCTAAAGATTGAAGCCCTGGTTGAAAAAGGCCTGCCCCAGTCGGCACTTGAGGAGCTTGATCTGCTTCAACCCCTTGCACTTCAGCGAAATCATCATGATCAGTATATAAAATGTATACTATACCGGATAAAACTTCAGGCCGACTTTGAAGAATCCTCACTCGAAAACAATATTTACCTCGTTGAACAGGAAATTTCAAACAGCAAAACACCTGTAAAACAAATACTTCACTCAATATTAGCACGCTTATACTGGAATTATTATATCAACAACCGGTATCAGCTCATGGAACGACTGCCGGATTTAAAATTTGATCCGAACGATATCCTGACCTGGGATTTGAACCGGCTTGTTTCTACAACGATTTTCCATTTCAACCAATCGTTGAGGGATTCCAGAACACTGAAGACCATTGAGCTTAAAAAATACGATGCTTTACTCGAAACTGCCTTAAATTCAAAGCAGTACCGTCCTACCTTGTATGATTTTCTGGCGCACGAAGCCATTGATTTTTTCATGAATGAAGAAACTTATCTGACCCGGCCGGCAGAACCCTTCCTTTTGGATAAAGATGCGTATTTTACTGATGCGCAAACATTTAGTCAAATAAAATTAACCTCAACCGACAGTCTTTCCCTGAAATTATATGCCTTTCGGCTTTTACAGGATATTTTGGCCTTCCACCTTCGTGATACCGATCCCACCGCCCTGATTGATGCCGATTTAAAACGGCTTTTGCATGTTCATTCCCATTCGGTTCTGAATAACAGAGATAGTTTGTATAAAAAATCGCTTGGAAAACTGATCAGTTCCTATTCCGCATTTCCTTCTGTTACAGATGTTTACTATCAGCTGGCTATGGTGCATTATACGTCAGGAAGTAAACAAACCGACAAAAGGATCCAGCAAAAAGAACAGGAATACCGCAAAGCCGATTCAATCTGCACCCTGGGGATGAAGAATTTCCCGGAAACTGAAGGGGCCTTGAAATGCAAGGGAATCCAACAGGCTATCCGGGCTAAAAGTCTATCGATGAAAGCAGAATATGGTAACCTTCCCGGGAAACCTGTGCTCATTTCATTAAGCTATCGCAATGTAAATGAAGTAGTTGGCAGGATAGTAAAGATTGATCCGGAACAGCACCGGCTCAATATGATGAAAATGGACACCAAGGCCCTGCTCGACTATTTTATGGCAGAACCGGTTGTCAAAACATTCCGGTATACCTTGCCGGATGAAACCGATTTCAATACGCATACAACAGAATTGGCCATGCCTGCAATGGATCCCGGTTTTTATGTGGTTGTTCTGGCCAGTTCCGGTCAGTTTCATGTACTGAATGATGCGTTTACATGGAGCCCTTTCTGGATCAGCCGGATTAGTTTTATCAGCAAAACCGGTGCTGATGGCAGTCTCGAATATTTTCTTCTTGACCGGGAAAGCGGACAGCCGCTTAAAAATGTAAAGGTGAACTCCTATGTATATGAATATGAATATGCAAGCCGCACCCGCATCAGCAAATTGTGGAATTCCTATACAACGGATAAAAACGGGTATTTCTCCATCCCGGGGCCTTCTGACAGAAAAGAATCCAAATCACTCATGTTCCGGTTTGAGGCAAAAAATGATCAGTATTCCACCGAAAATCCGGTTTATCTGAGCTTTCAGGGGAAAGACAACCAGAAACCGACAACCCGGACCCATCTTTTTACAGACCGGGCGATTTATCGTCCGGGGCAAACTGTTTGGTTTAAAGGAATCTCCTTTGAAGGAATGAACAATGCATTTACCCTCCTGAAAGAAAAACCGACAAGCGTTTATTTATATGATGTAAACGGTCAATTACTCGACACAAAAAACCTGAAAACCAATGAATTCGGTTCATTCTCAGGTTCATTTATCCTGCCAGTGGGTAAATTGAATGGCAGTATGCGGATTGCCTGCGATTACGGGGTTCAGCCCATACAGGTTGAAGAGTATAAACGCCCCCGCTTTGAGGTTGTCTATGATGCTGTAAAAGAAGCATTTAAACTGGGCGAAAAGGTAAACATCACTGCCCGTGCGCTTTCCTTCGCCGGGGCTCCTCTGGATAATGCCAATGTCAGCTATCGGATCTCCAGACAACCAGCCTACCCCTATTGGTTTGATTTTAAATACTTCAGACCCATGATCCGGCAAACAGAAATGGCCAATGGTACCGGGAAAACGAATGAAAAAGGGGAATTTATCATTACATTTCCTGCACTTCCGGATCCTGAAGTGGCTGCTGATTACGATCCTGTTTATACGTATATTGTTCATACAGAAGTAGTTGATATTAACGGAGAAAGTCATAGCAAGGATATGCAGGTATCGGCAGGTTCAAAAGCCATGCTTATCAGCACCGATCTTCCGAAAAAAATACAAAAACAGGAACTGAAACAATTCAGAATACTGACTACCAATCTCAATGGCTCCCCTTTAACGGCAAAAGGAACGCTCAGCATCCATAAACTGCAGATGCCCAAAAGCCTTTTAAAAGAACGCCTGTGGGATCAACCCGACCGTTTTGTGCTCAATGCTGTGGAATTCAGGAAACAATTCCCGAATCACATTTACGATCGCGAAGATGATACACTGAGCTGGGCTACAGAGCAGCTCAAACTCAATAAATCTTTCGACAACGCTGTGGATACTATCATTACCATTCCTGATGCAGTCCGCTGGGAACCAGGCGTTTATTCACTTCGCATTGAATCAGCAGATATTTTTGGCACACCCGTTTCCTTTGTTTATTATTTTACGCTGGCTGATTATGCTGCCTCTAAACCAGGAAATACGAGTTATCTTTCTCATAATCTGCTGAATAAGCTAACAGAACCCGGTTCAGAAGCAATGCTGATCATCGGGACTTCTGCAAAAAAAGCCCACATTTTACTTGAGATTTCGAAGGACAACAAAATGATCAGCCGCCAATGGCTTGATTTGTCGAATGCACAAAAAGAGATCCGGATTCCGGTAAGGGAGGAACACCGCGGAAACATTGATTATTGTATTACCTGCGTAAAAGACAACCGTAACTTCCTGGAAACAGGCATTATACAGGTTCCGTTTTCGAACAGGGAACTCTCTGTTCATTTCACCCGGTTCCGCGACAAACTGGAACCCGGAGGAAAAGAGAGAATTGAGCTCACAGTAAAAGGGCCCAAATCAGAACAGATTCAGGCAGAAGCCGTTTTTGGCATGTATGATGCTTCGCTGGAAACCTTCATTCCGCATAACTGGGACTTTTCGATGTATCGCACATCGCGGACCTATACTCCCTGGCAGAAACCCTGGATTTTTCAGCTTTCGGGCAGTTATTCGCTGACAGGGCAGGCAATGGGAGGGACATCTGTCTGGCCCGGAATTTATTACAATCGTGAATACGACCGCTTAAACTGGTTTGGCTATTCCAATTCCGAATTTGCAGGGGGGGCGTTGTATTACAGAGATGGCATCGAAATGGACATGGGGGATGTGAAATCATCCAAACAAATGATGTTGAAGGGCACACCAACCCACGATGATGCAGGTTCATGGGATGATGTTCCCGGAAAACCGGTGCAAGCCCCGGCATCCCCCGGACTGGCCTCATTTAAAGCCCGTTCTGCCTTTCAGGAAACTGCATTTTTCTACCCGGAACTGCGTACCAATGAAAAGGGAGAAATCGTCTTTTCCTATACAATACCGGATGCCTTAACCCGCTGGAATATGTTCGGGCTTGTCCACACACAAAATCTCGAATATGCCCTTGTTAAAAAGGAAATTCAAACCTTAAAAGACCTCATGGTTTTTCCGAATCTGCCCCGCTTCCTGCGCGAAGGCGATACCGTCCGGATCAGCATCAAAATCAACAATCAAAGTGCAGAAATGGTGGAAGGTCAGGCCCTGCTTCAGATCTTTAATCCATTGGATATAAGCGAATTATCTTCACAGATCATTACATCTCCACTCCGGGTTCCGTTTCGTTGTGCTGCAAAACAAAGCAGTGTCGCTGAGTGGACCATCATAGTCCCTGCAAATATCTCAGCCCTGAGTTTCCGTACTTCCGCCACTGCCGGGTATTTTACGGATATGGAAGAAAATCTGATTCCAGTTCTGTCATCCCGTACGCTGGTCACCGAATCCATGCCCATGCCCTCCACGGGTCCGGGGAGCAAGTCATTCACTTTCAAAACCTTACTGCAAAATAAATCCAAAACCCTGCGGCATCACCGCCTCAGTATGGAATACACCGCCAATCCGGTCTGGTATGCTATTCAGGCCTTACCTTCTCTGATGGATTTTGATGCCGAATGCAGTGAATCTGTTTTCAACAGCTTGTATGCCAATAGTATAGCTGAAATAGTACAGAGTTCAAGCCCGGATATAAAGAAAGTATTCGATGCATGGCGGACCCTTTCTCCATCTGCTTTATTATCGGCACTGGAAAAAAATCCGGAGCTGAAAGAACTGGCGCTCCTCGAAACGCCCTGGGTGAATGATGCTTCCAACGAAACAGAGAGCAAGAAACGGGTAGGCGAATTATTTGAACCGAATCACCTCCTACAGGCTCAGGCTAAGGCCATACAGAAACTAAGCATGCTGCAATCCCCGAATGGTGGCTGGCCCTGGTATGCCGGCCTGCCCGACAGCAGGTATATCACAAACTACATCATGTGTGGTATCGGAAAGATGAATAAAATGGGGGTTTCCCGCTTGAGCAATGACCAGGAAGCCCTGGTATCCCTGGCAAAAGCCATAACCTATCTTGATCAGCGGGCTGTAGAGGAATACGCTTCATTCTTTGATAAAGAAAAACGTATCATTCCCGGGAAAAACATTTCCAATGATCAGATTCAATATCTGTATACCCGTTCGTTCTTTATCGATTTATATGACATGGAAGATACGACGCGGGCTGCAATCGATTATTTTATCAGTCAGCAGAGTCTGCACTGGAATTCCTTTAATCCTTACCTGCAGGCGATGATTGCCATTTCGATGAATCGCTTTGGAAACGAAGCAGTGGCAAAGAATATCGTGGCCTCTCTGCGTCAAAAGGCGCTTCATTCGGCCGAACTCGGCATGTACTGGCGTGATTTAACCCGTACACCGCACTGGTCAACTGCACCGGTTCAGGCACAGGCTTTGCTGATCGAGCTTTTCAGGGAAGTAGCCAATGATGACAAGGCTGTTGATGAATTGAAAGTCTGGTTATTGAAGAACAAACAAACCACGAAATGGGAAAGCAGTATTGCCACGGCAGATGCCTGTTATGCTTTGCTGATGCGGGGTTCTGATTGGTTAAACCAGAGTTCACTTCCTGAATTTACCATCAGCGGTCAGCCCTTTGATCCGAAAGATGCGGTTGATACCAAAACCGAAGCCGGAAGCGGATATTTCAAAACCTCCTGGACGGCGACCGAAATCCGGCCGGAAATGGGGAATGTAACAGTTACCAAATCCACGGCAGGCCCGTCGTGGGGTGCCATGTACTGGCAGTATTTTGAGGACATTTCGAAAGTCAGTTCACAACAGGGGCCGCTGAGTGTGAAAAAGAAGTTTTATATCCGCCGCAATACGCCATCGGGGCCGGTACTGGATCTCATCAGTGCTGGAAATCCCGTTAAAACAGGCGACCGCGTTGTAGTCCGGCTTGAAATCCGCACCGACCGGGATCTGGAATTCGTTCATCTGAAAGATCCCCGTGCTGCCGGCCTCGAACCGGAAGAGAGTCTTTCCGGTTTCCGTTATCAGCAGCGTTTAGCCTACTATCAGGCCATCCGCGATGCCTCCACCGACTTTTTCTTTACCAGTCTGAATAAGGGGACCTATGTCTTTGATTATACGCTGATTGCCAATATCCGGGGTGAATTCTCGAGCGGACCGGCGCATATCCAGTGTTATTATGCTCCGGAGTTCAATTCCAATAGTGATGGACGCCGCTTAAAAATCGAATAAGATGATTGCAATCGACAATACTGTAATTTCTGATAACCTCCACCATATCAGGTTTATCTGTGATATGAACGCCTGCAAGGGAGCCTGTTGCGTAGAAGGAGATGCCGGGGCTCCACTTGAAGCGGAAGAATGCCACAATCTGACTGAGCACATTGCTGTGATCCGGGATTTTATGACAGAAGAGGGCAAGGTCTGGCTGGAAAAGCAGGGTCCTTATATTGAAATCATGAAGTGCACTTTTCTGACGCCGCTGGTTGACGGGAAAGAGTGTATTTATACCGTTTTTGAAAATGGAATTACCCGCTGTGCCATCGAAAACGCCTTTGCAGCCGGTGCTATCCCGTTTCCCAAACCTGTTTCCTGTCATCTCTATCCGGTCAGGATAAGCCCCTACAAGGATTTTGATGCTGTAAACTATCACGAATGGCATATCTGTGAAGCAGCGCTTATAAAAGGAA
>CAYLTH010000002.1:14888-20953 GCA_964386485.1 uncultured Bacteroidales bacterium
GATGCTGTAAACTATCACGAATGGCATATCTGTGAAGCAGCGCTTATAAAAGGAAAAGCGGAGGGAACTCCGCTTTATGCCTTTTTGAAAGATGCTTTAATCCGGAAATACGGATCCGTTTGGTATGCCCAACTTGTGGAGCGAATCCATAAAAAAACCAGCGGGCGATAATTTACGCCTTGGCTGCCGGGGCAGTCGCCATGCTTCCCAGTTCTTTATCGAGCAGGTAGAACATGCCTTTTTCTTTGCCTAACAGGTTGATTTTGTCGAGGATACTGTTAAAGAGACTTTCTTCTTCAACCTGCTCCATCACATACCATTGCAGGAAATTGGCGGTATTAAAATCCTTTTCCTTCATGGAAACTTCAACCAACCCATTGATTTCATTGGTTACATACTCTTCATGTTTCATGATTTCTTCAAATACATGAAAGATGTTTTTGTAATCTTTTGGGGGTGCTTTTAAAGCCGGAACCACAGCATATCCACCACGATCGTTCACATAGTGAATGAATTTCAGCATATGCATGCGTTCTTCATCGGCATGAACATAGAGGAAATGAGCAGCACCCGGAAATCCGTTTGCTTCACACCAGGAAGCCATTGCAAGATAGAGCTGTGATGAGTATCCCTCTACAACTATCTGTGCATTAATTGCTTTTTCGACATTCTTGTTAATCATATACGCTTTATTTTAGCCTATAAAGTTACAAAAAATTCTGACAGGAAGATGAAATTTATCCTTTCAGGGCTTCCGCACCGGAAACAATTTCGAGAATTTCCTTGGTAATGGAGGCCTGACGTGCTTTGTTGTAGGTTAACCGCAATTCTTTCAGCATTTCGCTGGCATTATCGGTTGCCTTATGCATTGCCGTCATACGGGCACCGTGTTCGGAAGCATAAGAATCGAGGATTGCTTTGTAAAGCTGAATCTTTATAGATCTCGGAATCAGATCATTGAGAATTTCAGCCTGATCCGGCTCAAAAATATAATCGGTTTTGACTGTGCTTGTCTGATCAGTAGCAGTGGATTGAACCGGAAGCAGTTGTTCAACAGTGAGGCGTTGTACGGCAGCATTTTTAAACTGATTGTAAATCAACTCAACACGGTCATACTTTTTATCGGCAAAGGCTTTCATAACGTATTCGGCAATCGGCTGAACATTTTCAAAGCTCAGATTATCAAAAACCGTGTTATGAATTCCATCGAAACTGAACTTTCTGCGACCGAAGTGATCACTGACTTTCTTTCCAATGGCCATCAACTGTACATTTCCATGACTATGTTGTTCAGCATAGCGGGTTTTGATCAGTTCGTAAACCATTTTCATCACATTGGCATTGAAGGCCCCGCACAAACCACGGTTGGAGGCAACCGCAATGAGCAACACCTTTTCTACCTTGCGATCATCGGCATATACCCCGGAATCGAGATCCTGAGCTCCGGCGCTGACGTTCCCCATCATGTCGCGGAGTTTGGAAGCGTATGGACGCAGACCCTGAATAGCATTCTGTGCCCGGCGCAACTTACTGGCAGCTACCATTTTCATAGCGCTGGTAATCTGTTGCGTCGATTTTACACTCGCAATACGGGTCCTGACTTCTTTTAAACTTGGCATAAATTGCGGGCTTTAATCTTTCTTTTCGTAGCGTGATGCAATTTTACGGGCAATTCCATCCAGATTCTTAACCAGTTCATCCGGTAAAGCACCTGATTTCAGAACATCCAGGATATCGGCACGATGATTTTCGTTGAGGAAATGTAGGAATTCTACTTCAAAATCGTGTACAGAGGTAGTTGGGATACGTTGCAGCAAACCACGGGTTCCGCAGAAAATGATGGCTACCTGCTCTTCAACCGGCATGGGTGAATATTGTGCCTGTTTCAGAATTTCCACGTTACGTGATCCTTTATCCAGAACTGCTTTGGTAGCAGCATCGAGGTCGGAACCAAATTTGGAAAACGCTTCCAGCTCACGATACTGGGCCTGGTCAAGTTTCAGGGTACCGGCAATTTTTTTCATGGATTTGATCTGGGCATTCCCCCCTACACGCGATACGCTGATACCCACATTGATAGCAGGACGAATACCGGAGTTGAAGAGGTTGCTTTCGAGGAAGATCTGTCCGTCGGTAATTGAAATAACGTTGGTTGGAATATATGCAGAAACGTCACCGGCCTGTGTTTCGATAATCGGAAGTGCAGTCAGAGACCCGCCACCTTTTACCAATGGTTTCAGGTTATCCGGCAAATCGTTCATCTGAGCTGCAATTTTATCGGAAGCAATTACCTTGGCTGCACGTTCGAGTAGGCGTGAATGGAGGTAGAATACATCACCCGGATAAGCTTCACGTCCCGGTGGGCGACGAAGCAGAAGGGAAACTTCACGATAGGCAACAGCCTGTTTACTTAAATCATCATAAATTACCAAAGCAGGGCGTCCTGTATCCCTGAAAAATTCACCAATAGCAGCACCGGCGAAGGGAGCATAGAACTGCATGGCTGCAGGATCGGAAGCTGTAGAGGAAACAATCACTGTATAGGCCAAAGCACCTTTATCTTCCAGTGTTTTCATAACATTGGCAACCGTTGAGCCTTTCTGGCCGATGGCTACATAAATGCAATAAACCGGTTTACCGGCATCAAATCCGGGTTTCTGGTTGATGATGGTATCAATAGCAATAGCGGATTTCCCGGTCTGACGGTCGCCGATAATGAGCTCACGCTGACCACGTCCGATTGGAATCATCGCATCGATAGCCTTGATACCGGTTTGCATCGGTTCATTAACCGGCTGACGGTAAATAACGCCCGGAGCTTTACGTTCGAGGGGCATTTCATAGGTTGTTCCGGTAATCGGGCCTTTTCCGTCGATGGGTTCACCAAGTGTATTGATTACCCTGCCTAACATGCCTTCTCCGACATGGAGAGATGCAATACGGCGGGTCCGTTTAACGGTATCCCCTTCTTTAATATGGTTTGAATCACCCAGGAGAACGATCCCCACATTGTCTTCTTCAAGATTGAGAACGATTCCTTTGAGACCGCCTTTAACAAACTCAACCAACTCGCCGGATTCGGCGTTTGAAAGTCCGTAAACACGGGCAATACCATCGCCCACCTGAAGAACGGTACCTGTTTCTTCGAGTTCGGTTTCACTTTTGTAACCGGCCAGTTGTTGCCGTAAAATCGCTGATACTTCTGCAGGTTTAATGTCTGCCATAGCTATTTCTGTTTTTAACTAAATTCCTTTGATATAAACGTTTTCTGAATATTCTTTGCGTAATTTATTGAGCTGTGCTTTCAAACTCGAATCAACCTGATAGTCGTCGAAATTAAGAATGAATCCTCCGATTAGGCTGGGATCCACTTTTTCAAGCAGTTCAATTTTTTTGCCGGTATGGGTCTGAAGCAGACTGATAACCCGATTTCTGATCTGGTCATCAGCCGGAATGGCAGTGGTGAGTGTGGCGGTTTTAATTCCTTTGTAATCCTTATAGAGTTCGAGATACTCTTCGGCAATGGTACCGATGTGCATTTCACGGCCTTTACTTGTAAGGATCTGAAAAAAGTCGAGGATGAGTTTGCCGACATGTGTTCCAAAAAGTGCTCTGAGCACTTCTTTCTTTTTCGGGATACCCACAACCGGACTGGATAGAAAAAGCCTGAAATCACGATTTTCGTGGTATACCCTGGCAACAAATGCCATATCCCGGGATGCTTCCTCTACCAGATTCTGCTCCTTCACAAGGTCGAAGAGTGCTGTGGCGTAACGTATGCCAACTTTGTGATTCTTCATGGAACTAATTCATTTTCAATTCATCCAGCATTTTCTTCACGATCTCGTCCTGACGGGTTTTCTGGGTCAGTTCTTCTTTCAGCACTTTTTCCGCGATATCGATTGAAATTAAACCCAACTGGTTTTTCAATTCGGTAATAGCGGCCATTTTTTCCATTTCGATGCTGGTACGGGTGCTTTCCATGATGCGGTTGGCTTCTTCGTTGGCCTTGATTTTGGCTTCTTCGAGAATAGAATCGCGCACTTTTCGTGCATCACGCATCAGGGCATCACGTTCTTCTTTTGCTTCTTTGAGCAATGCTTCATTGTTGATTTTCAGGGCTTCCATTTCCTGACGGGCGCTTTGTGCTGAATGCAGGGCTGCATCGATATCACTTTCACGCTGTTTCAGAGCCTTGAGGATGGGTTTCCAGGCGAATTTCGCGAGGATGTACAACACGATTCCAAAGCCAAGTGTCATCCAAAAAATCAATCCAATTCCGGGACTTACTAATTCCATGGTATAATTTTGTTTCTAAATTCTTAACCGTATTTCAGTTCACATTTGCTTTAAACCATTCATCCCGGCCAATCGCCGGGATGAATGATCTGATTTCCTTTTAGAGGAAAAGTACAAGCAAACAAACTACAATAGCAAAAAATGCTACCCCTTCGATAAGAGCGGCAGCTACGATCATGTTGGAACGAATGTCACCAACGGCTTCGGGCTGACGTGCAATAGACTCAACGGCACCACGGCCAATGTTTCCGATACCAACACCGGCTCCAATGGCTGCGATCCCTGCACCAATACCGGCACCCATCTTTGCGATCGGGGCCAGATCAGCTGCAACTTGTAAGAGAACTGCTAAAATTGACATAATGATATGGTTTTAAGGTTAATTATTTTTAATGTTGAACTTCGTGGTCGGCATGATGCGAATGGTCTTCGGTAGCCATGCCGATATATAATGCTGTTAATAAGGTAAAGACAAAAGCCTGAATAAAGGCAACCAGTAATTCAAGCAGATTCATGAAAATGGCAAAAGCAATCGAGAGGATACTCACACCATAACCCAGACCTACACTGATCTGTCCGAAAATAAAAATCAGACTGATGAACCCCAGCATAATGATGTGCCCAGCCGTGATGTTGGCAAAGAGACGAACCATTAATACGAAAGGTTTGGTAAATACACCAATTACTTCAACGATCGGCATGAGGGGAATCGGAATTTTCAGCCACCAGGGTACACCGGGAGCATTCACAATGTGTGTCCAGTAAGCCTTATTGGCACTGAATGTGGTAATTACAAAGGTAAACAGCGCCAGTACCATGGTAATGGCAATGTTCCCGGTAATATTCACCCCAAACGGGAAGAAAGGAATCAATCCCATCAGGTTATTGAAGAAGATGAAGAAAAATAAGGTCAGCAAATACGGCATATAGCGCTCATATTTGGTTGCACCCAGACTTGGTTTGGCAATCTCGTCGCGGATAAACAGGATAAGCGGTTCCATCAAATTCTGAAGGCCTTTCGGTGCTTCATGTTCGCGTTTCCGGTATTGACGGGCTATGCTGATAAAAATGACACACAGAATGATGAGAGATAAAAACAATCCGGCTACGGTCTTTGTAAACGAAAAATCAAGCGGTAAACCGGCTTCCTCATCCACCTCCAGGGTATCACCCTTGGTTTTCACGATTTTGCCCTTGTTCTTGCCTTCGGTTTCGAGTTTGAAGCCATTGTGTGCTTCGGTGCCATGGTGAAATGCGGAAGACATAAACACGTGAAGTTTGCCTTCATCGATTAAAATAACCGGCAGCGGAACAGTAACATGGGTATGTCCGATGGTCATGATATGCCATTCATGATTATCAACAATGTGCTCCACGATCATTTCGCCGGCATTGAATCCTTTTTTAGCATGAGGCGCTTCGTGGCCTGTTTCTGCTGCATTTACAGGGGTTTCAGACGCCTGAAGGCCTGAAGTCAAACCTGTCAGGAAAATAGCAGCAAAAAAGAGTGTTTTGATTAATTGATTGATTTTCAAGTGTTTCATCGAATATTTGGCATAAAAAAATCAGGCTGCAAAGGTATGCAAAAGCTTGAATATATTGACAAAAAAAATTATGTGTACTTTTAGTCCATATTTTAATAACAGAATGAATAACAAACCGACCCGCATTTTGTTGACCGTGATTTTGGTTTTATTACTGGCCAACATCCTGGTACTGATTCTGAAACCCGGATCCGGGAAGAAAACAGATCAGCAGATTAAACG
>CAYLTH010000002.1:21053-23367 GCA_964386485.1 uncultured Bacteroidales bacterium
AGTCAAACCCCGGCTGTCGTAAAATTTACGGATACTTCCTGTTATGAAACTGCCCGTCCGATGCTGTTAACCGGAGGACAACAAGTTCTTATTCAATGTGATACCGTGTATTTGATTAACAAAACCCGCTTCCACTTGTATGAAAAAGCCCGGCATTTTATTCTGGATACCGATATCCTGAAATACCAGACAGTGCTGGAAGAATATGAAGTCCAGCTGAATAAGGCAGACGAGGCTTATAAGAATATTTATCAGAAATATCATTTGATGTCGGGCAATTATGAAAAAGACCTGAAATCGACCAATAATGATCTGAAAAACGTCCGGACTGAACTGAGCAAAGCCCAATCAGAGGTAAAATCAGCCTCGGAAGATCTCGAAAAACTACGAAAAAAACTCAGCGCCGAGCGCTGGAAAAGCCTGGGTACCAAACTACTCTATGGTGCCGGCGGGGCTGTTATCGGAATCACCATACTATCTTTAATTAACTGATTATCAAAACACTCATGAAAAACTTCTTTTTGATTTTTGGAATTTGCCTGATGGCAGCCTTTGTAATAACCCTGACACTCCTGCCCAAACCAGACCCATTGCAGAAACGGCTGGCCTATGAACAGCGTTTGCACAAGACTTACCTCGACATGAAAGCCATCATGCCACCCAAGCCCGAACCGGGAAAGGCCAAAGTGGGTTTTCCGGAAAAAGCGGCTTTGCAGAATTTTATACTGACACAGGATCCGGCAACCGGAAGGGTGCCGGCCGGACAATTATACAATGCCTGGCAGCAGACAATGGTATTGCAGCAAAAACAGGAGAAATCAACGAATTCCATCATACAGTGGTCAAATGTGCCATCCGATATGGGTGGCAGGATGCGATCCCTTCTCTGGGATCCCAATGACCCGCTGCACAAAAAAGTATGGGGAGGTTCCGTTACCGGAGGACTCTGGTATAACAATGATATTACAAGTGCCGTTTCGCCCTGGGTTCCGGTGAATGACTTCTGGGAAAACCTCAGTATCAGCAGTATAACCTACGACCCGAATGCTCCGCAAACCCTTTATGTCGGGACGGGTGAAGCCCAGACGGCTGTGATTGTCTACAGGGAAAGCTCAGGCCGCGGGGTCGGGATCTTCAAATCGACGGATGGCGGGCAAAGCTGGACACTCCTCCCCTCTACCCATGATTTTGCTTACGTTACCGATATCCGTGTTCGCAATGAAGGCGGACAAAGTGTGATTTATGCCGGTGTGGTTTCGGGATACTACAAAGGAATGCAACATCAAAGTCAGCCGTCCGACGGATTGTACCGCTCCACAGATGGCGGGCTAAGCTGGAATCAGGTCTTACCGCTGATGGCCGGGGAAACAACACCCTATGCTGTTTCGGATATTGATATCAGTGCCGATGGCAGCCGGATTTTTGTCGGAACCATGCGCAACCTGAATGGAAAAGGGGGAGCTGTAATTCTTACTTCCGATTTAGGAACTGCCGGAAACTGGACCGTTTTCAGTCAGTACAATACAAGCATTACCAACAGTGGTACCCAGTTTACCAAACCCGGGAGAGTCATGATCCTGACGGCACCCTCTAACTCTGACATCGTATATGCTTTACTTTCTGCAGGTTACAATTCCGGTTTCGATTTTTATCATGGCCGGTATATCCTGAAATCCACCAACAAAGGCAATACATGGACAGAGGTAAGTTACCCGCCAGATTACAACGGCCGTAATTGGGCGAATCTGGCCTGGCATGCCTTTACCGGGGTTGTCGATCCGTTGAATCCCAATACCTTATGGGTGGGCGGACTGGATGTACACCGAAGTACGAATGGCGGGCAGACCTGGACATTATTGAGCGACTGGGCGCAAATGTACAATCAGGGCGGGCCGGATTACATTCATGCCGACCAGCATTGCATGGCCTACAGACCCGGATCAAACACCGAACTTATTTTTGCAAGCGACGGGGGTGTTTTTTATACACCTTCAGCAACTTCAGCGGTTCCGGTTTTTCTGGAACGCAGCAAAAATCTGAGTAATCTGCAGTTTTACACCTGTGACATCGATCATTCAGGTTTCAGCAACGACCTGGTGGGCGGATTGCAGGATAATGGAAGCCTGCGCTACACAGGCAGCAATTTATGGATGGATGCCATGTTGAGTGGTGGCGACGGGGCGTATTGCTTTTTTGATGCCGATGAAGCCGGAATGATTATTACCTCCACTTATTATAATGTATATTACATTTTTGCCGGGGGCAGTTTTATGAATTATATCGACGCGTACCAAAGCGGTTTGTTTGTGAACCC
>CAYLTH010000002.1:23467-35111 GCA_964386485.1 uncultured Bacteroidales bacterium
AACCTGCCGGATATGCCCATTCGCTGGGCCATTTATCATCCGCAATCCTCTAAACAGGCATTGCTGGCCACCGAAACCGGAATCTGGACCTCAAGTACGCTAACGCAGTCGGCACCCTTCTGGGTTCCGGCCAATCAGGGTTTTGCCAATGTGCGTACCGATATGCTCAAAATCAGAACCAGTGATAAAAAGGTGGTGGCGGCTTCGCATGGCCGTGGGTTGTTTACCGGAACTTTTAACTATGATTTTACTTCCTCTGCTCCTGTAAATCAAGTGGGTAATGCTGATTTCCGGCTCTGGCCAAATCCGGGTAAAGGAATATTCAGTATTGAATCGCCCTTCACAGGAGATCAGCAGATAAGCCTGTTTACACTCACAGGTCAGATGATTTTCAGCGAACGGTTTGATCCGGGGACTTCCGGAATACACAGCCTAAACCTGAATTCACTGGCAGCGGGGACGTATTTGATGGAACTCTCTGATGGTCAATCAAAATCCTTCAAAAAGGTTTTGATAAACTAAGGCATCACGATCTGCAGATTGTACTATAAAAATTGAGTCTTAGGGCAATTCCGTCCCGGTTGATGCATTGTAAATGCGCAGCCATTGCTCTGTACTGAGCCTGACATCCAATGCGTTAACAGCAAACCGAATGCGTTCCGGATTTCCTGAACCCACAACGGGGATGATCATAGCCGGATGAACAAGTAACCAGGCATAGATGATTTCATCAATTGTCTCCACCGATAATTCCTCTGCAATTTCCTGCAGAACCCGGAGAATCCGTATTGCTTTTTCACTGGTGGGATGAAACATCTTTCCACCGGCGAGGGGCGACCAGGCCATGGGCATAATTTTTTCTTTCAGAAAAAAATCCATGTTCCCATTCTCGAAATGCTCCAGACAAACAGGCGATATTTCCACCTGATTGGTAACCAGCGGTTCTTCTGTGTATTGATTCAGCATCTCAAACTGCCGGGGGGTAAAATTGGAAACCCCGAAATGCAATACTTTGCCTTCCTTTTTTAACACTGAAAAAGCCCGGGCTGCTTCTTCCGGATTGAAAAGAGGTGATGGCCGGTGCAGCAGGAGTAGCTCAATGCGGTCCGTCCCGAAATTTTTCAGGGAATTATGAACGGAATCTACAATATGATTGTAGGAATAGTCGTAATACTTAATTTTTTGTCCGGGGAATTTATCCGTAATCAGTCTGATCCCGCATTTGGTTACGATTTCAATTTCGTTGCGCAGACCGGGCTGCAGCTTCAGCACCTCTCCCAACAAGGCTTCGCAGGTATATTTTCCATAGATATCGGCATGATCAAAGGTGGTAATCCCCTGTTCAACAAGCTGTTCGAGCATGGTTAACAATTCGCGGCTGTTCATGTTCCATTCCCCCATCCGCATGTGTCCGTGAACAATGCGCGACATGCTGAAACCAGGTGCAAGAAGAATTTTTTCGATCATAATTTAGTTTTTAAGAAGCCAGGAAAATACGTCCGGCAGTCGTTTTGACCAGGATTTTTCACTGTGATTTTCTCCGGGATAAATCATGGAGACCGTCAGGGCTTCGGTATATCCTTTTTTCGTCATCAGGCTGTCGATTATGCGCTGATGTGGCGGATACAGGCTGTCGAGTTCCTGATCTCCGCAATCGAACCAAATGCGTTTTTTTTGTTTGAGGGGAAGATTATCATTGAGATAGCTGCGAAAGACGGCAGCCATGGCCCGGGTATCAAATTCAGCAAGAAATTCCCGTTTGGTGAGGGGCCAATGCGTTGACAGACAAGCGGCACCTCCAAAAACACCAGGGTATTCGCAAAGGGCATAGAGCGAAATGACAGCACCCATGCTCGATCCGGCCAGAAAGGTATTGGAAACATCCGGTTTGGTAGAGAATCGTTGATCAATAACCGGTTTTAGTTCTTCGACAATAAATTTCAGGTATTTATCCGATTGAGGTTTGGAAAGGAGTTGCTTTTCGATGACTTTGGCCCTCAAAACCGGTTCGATATCCGGCAACAATTTCTCCGGGAAAAATTCAGAAAACCGGTATTTCCCGTTATTCCAGATACCCACAACAATGCAATTCTTCAATTTCTTGTTTTCTCCAAGCTGTGAGAGTGTTTCATCCACCCCCCATTCCTGTTTGTTCCAGGTGGCTGCACTATCAAAAAGATTTTGCCCGTCGTGCATATAGATCACGGAATACGATTTGGATTCGCGGTAATTTGTTGGTAACCAAATATCCACATTTCGCGAATCAATGTATTTCGACGGGAAACTCTCTATCCGGACTACACTTCCGAAGCGAACCACCGGACTATCGCTGCCTTTGAACGAAATCAATGCCAGCAATAGGATACATGACATAAATACTTTTATCATTTTCAGGTATTAAAACTTTATTTCTGATTTATAAGCGATATCCTCCCCAGCTTCCTCACTGAATTTCACCCCGGTAAGATAGATTTTGCCATTACTCTTTTCAATATGAGAAATCAGTGGTTTTTCATCCCAGATACGGTAGGAAACAGCCGAAATTCTAACCCACTGATTGTTTTTCAGTGTGTAAACATAAAGGCTGCTCCAGGAACTGGTAAACCATGAGGGTGCAAAGATTAACTCACACATCCCGTCATTATTGAGATCCCCGGCATTGGCAATATCTCCCCATACAGAATTCAATACAAAAAGATCAGGAACTGCACACGAAAACTGCACTTTGTTGAAACAGTTCTCATCAGCACAACCAAAATAGTATTCAGATTTAGTCTTCTTATTTACAGATTTGATTGTAGGAGGCGTATAAATGAAGGCTGTATCAGCTACTTTGTCGTTATTGAGATCTCCCAGTAATGCCGAATTAATTGTTGAAGCGACTGGCTCATCAATATACTCATCTTTCTGAGAGGAGTCGGATTTTAATCCTTTATCCTGACTGATGGTTCCGGTATCTCCACTTCCGATGACCGCTTCCTTCCCATTGAAATTACAGGAATATAGAGTAGTTATGAATACCAGTACAGCAGTTGTTGTTGTGAATTTTAACATATTACTATTTTGAGCTTTTTTTAGCAACTGCTCTCAGCATGTTCTCCTTTACCCTGAACTCAACAATTCTGGCAATCAGATCATATGGGACAGGTTCATTAATCTGAAACTGGACGGAACCTTTGCCTTGTTTATATTTTGAAAGTTCTTCCGCAAATTCAATGTGTCCGGCAGGTGTGGCATAAAACCCCACATGGTTTTTATAGCCTGCAAAATACACCAATGGCTTTCCGTGTGTTTTATATCCGGGCATTCCATAGGCTATGTTTTCGATAGCATCCGGTGCCTTTTCCTTAATTATTGCTCTGATCTTTTCCATAATTTCCCTGACATCCCCGGGAAACTTACTGATATACAAATCGGTTTCGTTCATCGTGTAATTTTCTTTTTGAAATCGCCTACTTTCGTCCGAAATCTGCCGGGATTTCACCCCAGTTCACAGTATCCCAAACCAGAATCTCATTGGAATACGTATTGGTATTCAGCCAGATTAAGGCCCGGTCGATGAGAGCAAAAAGTTCCCATGTCTTCTCATCGCGAACCAGATTGGTTTTTATTTTACGGTTTCTGACCCAGGAGCGTGCTGTGAGTGAATCGGAATAGATGGGATAATTTACCCCGTTTTTTTTCATCAGGGCCAGCCCGTGTACCAGCGCTAAAAATTCGCCGATATTATTGGTTCCCAATGGGAAAGGTCCCATCCTGAAAATCTCGCGTTTGTCGGCAGTATCCACACCTCTGTATTCCATGACACCGGGGTTTCCCGAACAGGCGGCATCCACACTCATGGAAGGAACAATGGCTTTCCCGACCCCGCTTTTCTTACCCGCAATTCCTTCTTTTTTGAAGTTGGTACCTTTCCCTGCAATCATATTTTTGGCTGAATCATAGGCCTCTTTGGCTTCCTCAAATGTAGGAAATCCTTTGTAGGCTGCTCCCTGAAAGGCGGTAATCTGGGCTTTGCATTCATCCCAACTCGAATAAATACCCGGTTTTACTCCCTTCCAGACGACATAAAATTTTGATGTGGGTTTGCCCATGGTGGTGATTCGTGGTTTTGTGTGCACGGTGTAAGAGACGCACAACCGTGCGTCTCTACAACCCTTTTTACTTTTTCCTTTTTCCTTTTTCCTTTTTACTTTTTCCTTATCGTAACCCCTGCCTCCATGATGCCCGGCGTTTCCAGTTTGTCCATGCGGTTTTCGATTTCGATTTTGTATTTACCGGGTTCTCTGAATTTTTGATCGGGAAATAAAACATAGTCCAGATCCCAGTAATCGCCCATGCCTTCGGCCTTAAAACTGCCATCCGGGTTTTTTACCGGAATATGGAAATCGCTGACTCTGCGCTCACCCGACGGACTGTATAAAGCAATGGTAATAAACAGATTATCATAAGGATACACTGTATGATGCCGAAGATTAAACACCACATCATATACGGCAGAAGTATCCTTAACATCCCATGAAAAACTCAGTTCCTTAAACCGGTTCCACTGCAGATTATCGAATTTGGTGTTTTCTTTGAAGATGGTTTTGCTTCCGCAGGAATAGAAAAGCGGAATAAGGAGAACAAATAATAAATAACGGGTACGCATATCAGACTGGTTTTACTGTTGAATCACTCTTTTATCGTTTTCAAGTTGTATTTTAAGCTGATCAAGGCTTGCAAATTTGATTTCGTCGCGGATTTTATGTCCGAAAAAGATCTTTACTTCGTCGCCATAAACATCCTCATCAAAATTAAAAACATGCACTTCAAGATTCAGTCTGGGATCTTCTGTTTGAACGGTAGGCCGGTTCCCGATATTGCCCATGGCTTTGTAGCGTTTCCCCCGGATTTCGGCATGGAGGCTGTACACGCCTTTGCCCGGAATTAGTTTTAATGGATCGAGGGGTTCTACATTCAGTGTGGGAAATCCCAGGGTCCGTCCCAGTTGCTTTCCATGCATAACAAGCCCGGTAACAGAATAGTGATAGCCCAGAAAGGAGGCGGCTTTTTCGGTTTCTCCTTCCTGAATGAGACTGCGTATAAGCGACGAACTGACGAGTGTTCCGCTACATTGCCGGGCTGCAACCTGCAGAACATCGAACCCAAACTCCTTTCCAAAGCCCTGCATAAGTTCAAAGCCACCACTTCCGCCATTTCCAAACAAATGATCATATCCAAGGATGACGGTTCCGGCATTCAGCTTGCGAACAAGATACCCGTAAACAAAATCAGCCGGACTGAGTGCCGCAAATTCAGTGGTAAATGGGATAATGATCAGATAATCGATGCCGGTACGGGCGATGAGGGCTGCCTTTTCGCGGAGGTCTGTAAGAATCCGGGTCGGAAGTTCCGGGCGGAGAACCACCCGGGGAGGCACATCAAACGTAATGACCACTGAAGCTTTCCCGGCTTCAACGGCACTGCGCTTCAGGGTTCGAAGAACTTCGAGATGCCCGCAATGAACACCATCGAAAGTTCCGAGTGTTATAACCGGGTGATCAAACTGAGAGGTAATATCATTAATATATAGGACTTCCATCGGTTTGCAAAAGTAAAGAATTCCCTTCATCCAAAATTGATTAAAAATGGAGGTGTATATATTCAGAAATATTCATATCTTTGCGCCCACTTTTCGAAACCCAAAGCATGAGCACACAAACCAAAGGAAAAATAACACAGATCATCGGTCCTGTAATCGATGTCAGTTTCTCAGAAGATGTAAGGCTTCCGGATATTTACGAAGCCCTTGAAATAACCCGCGTTGACGGAACAAAGTTAACCCTTGAATGTCAGCAGGATATCGGTGAAAACACCGTACGTACCATTGCCATGGATTCCACCGACGGATTAAGTCGCGGAATGGAAGTTGTGAGCACCGGGAGTATGATTTCGATGCCGGTAGGTGATGGCGTAAACGGCCGTTTATTTAATGTAGTGGGTGAAGCCATTGATGGTTTACCACCTGTTTCACGCGAAAAAACCTATGCCATCCACCGTGATCCCCCGAAATTTGAAAACCTGAGTACCAAAAAAGAAGTCCTTTTTACGGGTATTAAGGTTATTGACCTTATTGAGCCCTATGCAAAAGGGGGTAAAATCGGGCTCTTTGGTGGTGCCGGTGTAGGGAAAACGGTTATTATCATGGAACTCATCAACAATATCGCCAAGAAATACAGCGGATTAAGCGTATTCGGCGGTGTTGGAGAACGTACCCGTGAAGGAAATGACCTGCTTCGCGAAATGATTGAATCCGGTGTTATCCGTTATGGAAAGGAGTTTCTTGAAGATATGGAACACGGCGGATGGGATCTCAGCAAAGTGGACATGAATGAGATTGGCAATTCACAGGCTACCATGGTATTCGGACAGATGAACGAACCTCCCGGAGCCCGTGCCCGTGTTGCACTCAGCGGTTTGACCATGGCTGAATATTTCCGTGACGGTGATGAAAAATCAGGCGGACGCGACATTTTATTCTTTATTGATAATATTTTCCGTTTCACACAGGCCGGTTCAGAAGTATCTGCACTCTTAGGCCGTATGCCTTCCGCAGTAGGATATCAGCCAACACTGGCTACCGAAATGGGAATCATGCAGGAACGTATTACCTCCACCAAACGCGGCTCCATTACCTCCGTACAGGCAGTATATGTACCTGCAGATGACCTTACCGACCCGGCTCCGGCAACAACCTTTGCCCACCTGGATGCCACCACGGTATTGAACAGAAAAATCTCCGAACTCGGTATTTATCCGGCTGTTGACCCACTGGATTCAACCTCCCGCATCCTTTCACCGGATGTTGTAGGTGAAGAACATTACCGTACTGCTCAGAATGTAAAAGAGATTCTGCAACGCTATAAAGAATTACAGGATATTATCGCCATTCTCGGTATGGATGAACTCAGTGAAGAAGACAAACTCGTTGTACACCGTGCACGCCGCGTTCAGCGCTTCCTTTCACAGCCTTTCCATGTTGCACAGCAGTTTACCGGAATTCCGGGCGTGTTTGTGAACATTGAAGATACCATCAAAGGATTCAACATGATTATGAACGGGGAAGTGGATGAATATCCGGAATCCGCATTCAACCTGGTTGGAACCATTGAAGAAGCAATCGAAAAAGGCAAACGCCTGCTCGCAGAAAGCGCATCCTAATTTATCAGGCTATGTATCTCGATATCATAACTCCTGATAAAACCATTTTCAGCGGCGAAGTGAACCTTGTTCAGCTCCCGGGCAAAGACGGTTCGTTTGAAATCCTGCCAAAACATGCTGCCATGATCAGTGTGCTGAAAGCCGGAAAGATAAAGATCCAGACTCCCGATAAAAAAGAACAGTTCATCGACGTTAAAAGCGGCGTGGTGGAAGTGCTGAATAACAAAATCCTTGTCCTCTCGGAATAAGGAACTGTCTTAAAATCCGATATTTGCCCCGATTTCCAGATTGCTGTGGTCACCCCTCAGAAATGAAGGTGTGCGTCGATTTCCTGAATCTTCAATCATACTGATCATATACCGGGCATATACAAAAGCTCCGGATACCAGTTCATACCGGATATTAAATTCTGTCTGATCTTTCGACCAGGTAATGTTTTCGAGGAATGGTCTTCCGAAAGCACTCCCTACACCATATATGAAATTATCGCCATGACGCGCTTTGGTATAGGCCACACTCAGATCCAGTCCGCGTAAAGGCCTGACTCCCAGCTCCAGATAAATTTCATCGGAATTATCTCCCAGAAAATGCCCCAGCGTAAACAGATTGGATTCAAAAGGCAATGTTGGTATAAAATGCTGATACACAAGCGGATTAGTCCGGGTATATTCTGCAGCAAACCAGGTGTTTGGTAAAGGCCAGTTCCTCAGTTTCATCCCGGCCTTCATACTGACAAAGTTTGAGTTCTCCGCTTTATCCCACATCCGGCTAAATGAAATTTCATCGACAAAAACAGAAGTATATAATTGCAAATGCTTGATATTCCGCGAATTGATATTGAAAAACATTTGTGCATTCTGTCCGGCAAAATTATCGGTGGCAAAAATGGTATGATCAACCGATTTGTAAAAAAGAAAAGGGATAAAATACACCGGATGAACATTTATATCGCTGTAAATCACAGAATTACCGAATGACAAATCAAGGTATTTAAAGGGCGAAATCGTAAACATATTGGCAGCCAGATACTTATTTCTCAGGATTTTGCGATAACCCGTACTAATCGGATACGACCGAAGACTGTCGACCACTTCGGAAACCAGCCAGGCATGGACATATTGGAATTTAAGCCAGGAAACCGGCTGAAGTTTCAGGTTGATGTATGGAAAAGAAGGAGTATGTCCGGAAAGAATATTGGAACCGTGAATATTGGTTCCCCAGACGAAATGATCCTTCATCAGTCCGAATGAACCCCATTTCCAGGAATAGGTCAGACCTCCGCGCATTTCACTGAAATCGGTGGCCCCGTGATCACCCTTGTACATCCCCCCGGTTTCGGTTGTAAAATAGCCGGGCAGGGCCATGGCTATCGATTGGTTATTGTCGCGGAGATTAGTCCAGAAACCCCAGTGTTTCCCGATGGTAGCCCGTGCCTCTCCCCCGATATACCGGTGTTTCATCATATCCACATCATTCTTCACAATACGATATCCGGCAATGGGCTTGATGGCCAGGCTAAAAAAGCCGTCGTTGTAGTAAAGTCCGGGCGAATTCAGCTTAATATTCAGAAGACTGTCGCGATGAAACAAACGAAGATCCCGTTTAGCCAGCAAGGGTTTGGATGCTTCCATTGCATATTCACGGAGATAAAAATCAAGATCGGCCTTTTGGCGGGAATTCAGTTCAACCCGTTTTTGCTCAGTTTGCAGGAGGTATCCCGCAATATCCTGCCGGCTCCAGGGCTTCATCACATCATCGGTTTTGATCAGCTTTTGCGAAGCCATTTCATCCAGAAACTGATAAATAGCTGTATTGGAAGGATGCTCGGGAATATCCTGAGAATAAGCAGAATGGAAACCGCAAACCAACAACAGGAATAAAAAAAGGGATGGGTATATTTTCATGATGAAACGTATGATGGAATGAAATTATTTACTTCTGGCTCTTCTGATAAAGATATTGTACATCGCCTTCCAGAAATAAACCCAGTCTGTCAGAAAAGGATGCTTCTCGTACCGGTTCAGGTAGCGGGTTTCGCTTTCCATAATTTCGTCGAGGGTTTTTGGCATATCCACATAAAAGGGAGGAATAAGTCCGGGTTTGTATTTTATGCGTCTCTTTTTCAGATCCTCTCTGTAAAGGTTATAGTATTGTTTGCTCAGGGGCCGGACACCCACGAATTTCATATTTCCTTTGATAAATACATTGATGAGCATGGGAAGTTCATCAAGCCAGAATTTCCTGAAAATAGCACCCAGGGTGGTAATTCTGAAATCATTTTTAAATTTCCCGCCTTCGGCCAGTTTATTGGTTGTAAAAATATAATCCTGCAGGTACTCCGAATACGCATGCATGGTTCTTAATTTGTAAACATTGATCATTTCCCCGTTCTTCCCAACCCTTTTCAACCGGATAATCGGACCATATGTCGGGTTATAATCGAAAACAGGGTCTTTGGTTTTGCGTGTAACAAAAAAAAGCAGGTTATCAATCAGTACCTCCTTTTCCAATTCAAATCCACAGCAATATAAACGGCCGTATGTTTCCGATTTAGAAAGGGTTCGGTTCATGCCCCTGGTAATAAAAAAGTATAGCTGCTTGGTAAAACTCAATTTCGGCATCAAACGCTTCAGGATAAAATCGAGTGTATAAAACAACCAGTTGATTCCGGGGGGATATTTGCGCAAAATTCTTTTCTTCCGAAGCATATAGGTCTCCACACAACCAATATAAAATCCTCCGGAAACAAGTTTCGAATTGACAGCTTCAAAAAATTTATTCAGATAACGAATATCGTTGACACGGTGAAGGTTGATAATTACATTATAGGTATCTTCCTCCTGCTTCAGAATATTAAAGCGAGTCGTGGTGGAGATCAGCAAGTTTCCACTTGGCTCTCCATCAAGATAGGGTCTGATAAACTCATATACCCTGGGACTTGTTTCTTTAATAATGAGATCTTTCATCAAACTGACCCTGAAATTCAAAAATAGGCAAAAATTGTTATTCCATCGCTATTTTGACGGAAAAACAAGAATAAACCATGAATGAAAATCAGACATCATGGTACGGATACGATTCACAATTCGTTTTTTTAATGGCGGGAGGTAATCCGGATCATAAAATCCTCTTATCGAAAAATCGAGGGGATTGAGTTTATTTTGCGCAAAAAATTCCGGAACCGACTGCTGCCATTTCCCTTTTGTGACGGCTCCGCGTATATAGTAATCAATAATATAGTCACGGGTTTTCAGAATATCAGGATGGATGGCATAAAAACGGTCGTGAATCCGGGCAGCCCGTTTAGAACCCCAAAGTTCAAACTGCCAGGGACTTTCATGTGGTTTCAGGTATTTCAGAAAGATCTCTTTCTTCCAGAAACCAATCTGTGTCGAAATCCGGTATGGAGCATCCTGAGCCCGTTCAACCAGATAAGGCCAGGCGGTGGGTTTGTTGTTACCCGGCATGGAAATCAGCATGAGATGATCGAAATCCTCGGCAATCATCAAGTTAAACATTTCTTCAAGACGCTGATTATCAACAGTTGACCGAATAAAATAATCTTCCAGAAACAACAAAATATGGGAAGTTTTTACTGAATCCAAACTCATCCGGATCACTTCCGACCATGTTAATTTGCGGGAGATGCCCGTTTGAACACAAGGACAAACAATATTCAGACCCGGAAACTGATACGAAATGCGCTCTGTTGCCAGTATGATTTCCCCGGTGTATTCGGGCCAGTATCGCTTAAATAATGTAAAAAACGGATCCCAGCAATCTGAAAAACGATCACTGGAACAAACGAAAACAGTATATTTTTCCTGCATTTACAGTGCATCAATTATCCGGCAAAAATAGACAGAATATCGTGTGCTTCCGGATTGAAGACAGAAAAGCAACAGAAATAACATTAAATTTGCAAAAACAGCCCGATGGCCGTAACACTTGCACATCCTTCCGAAGCCAGCTGGTATGCACTTTATACTCGTTCCCGCACCGAGAAAAAGGTATTTCAGGAACTGGAGAAAAACGGAATTGAGGTCTTTTTGCCCCTTCGCCGCACCTTAAAACAATGGAGCGACCGGAAAAAGTGGGTGGAAGAACCTTTACTCCGCTCCTATGTATTTGTCAGAATATCGGAAAAAGATTATGGCAAAGTTGTACAAACCCTTGGAATTGTAAGGTTTATCACCTTTTCGGGGAAGGCTGCCAGTATACCCGACTGGCAGATAGATTCGCTGCGACTGCTCATTTCATCCGGACTCGATCTCACCATCAGCAATGAACACTATCAACCCGGTGATCCGGTCGAAATTGTCAGTGGTTCGTTATCCGGATTTAAAGGAGAAATCCTTGAAATAAAAGGTCGGAAACAGGTTTTCCTCCGCATTTCCCACCTTGGATATATGCTCGAAGTTAATGTTTCTCCCGGATTAAT
>CAYLTH010000002.1:35211-42275 GCA_964386485.1 uncultured Bacteroidales bacterium
CTCAACAAATCCTTGTTTCTGCATTATGGCGATCTGACGGATAGCTCGAATCTCAACCGGCTTGTCGAGAAAATACATCCGGATGAAATCTACAATCTCGGGGCACAATCGCATGTTCAGGTTAGTTTTGAAGTTCCGGAATACACGGCCGAAGTGGATGCAATCGGCACCCTGCGGTTTCTGGATGCCATCCGCGAAACAGGAGTAAAGACCCGGTTTTACCAGGCCTCCACTTCCGAATTGTACGGAAAAGTGCATGAAATTCCGCAAACCGAGAAAACGCCCTTTTATCCCCGCAGCCCGTATGCCGTTGCAAAGCTTTATGCCTACTGGATGGTGATCAATTACCGGGAAGCCTATAATTTATTTGCCTGCAACGGAATCCTGTTTAACCACGAATCAGAGCGTCGCGGGAAAACCTTTGTCACCCGAAAAATCAGTGTGGCTGTTGCCAATATCATGGCCGGAAAACAGGATAAACTCTACCTCGGAAATATGGATGCCAAACGCGACTGGGGCTATGCTCCCGAATATGTGGAAGGAATGTGGCGTATCCTGCAGGCCGAAAAGCCCGATGATTACGTTCTGGCAACCAACGAGCCACACAGTGTCCGCGAATTTGTTGAGAAATCATTCGAAGTGCTTGGCGAAACCATTGTCTGGGAAGGCAAAGGTGCCGATGAAAAAGGAAAACGCAGCAGTACCGGGCAAATCGTTGTCGAAATTGATCCCCGTTATTACCGCCCCACCGAAGTCGATTTTCTACAGGGCGACTATACCAAAGCCAAAACATTGCTGGGGTGGGAACCAAAAATTACCTTCACGGAATTGGTGAAGATCATGGTGGAATCGGATTATAGGAAGATTGTGGGGAGCCGGTAACGCGTGACGGGTGACGCGTGACGGGTGACGCGTGACGCGTGACGAGTGACGGGTGACGGGTGACGGGTGATATTCGTTGTAGAGACGCACGGTTGTGCGTCTACAATGACGCATAACGCGATTGTGATTGAGATCCGGTTGTGTATTGGGGTCAGTTATTACCAGTAGAAACAAGGCAGTTATAACCAGTAGAAACAAAACATTTATAACCAGTAGAGACAAGGCATGCCTTGTCTCTACTGGTTATTGTTTTTACGGTTACATCCGTCACCCGTCACCCGTCACCCGTCACGCGTCACCCGTCACGCGTCACCCGTCACGCGTCACTCGTCACCTGCTACCTCCTCGCAATCCTGTTCGATTTCCGTCTCTTCAACCTCACTTTCATAGTATACGCAACATAATACATTGCCGGTACAAAAATGAGCGTCAAAAAGGTTGCAAAGCTGAGTCCGAAAATAATCGTCCAGCTTAACGGACCCCAGAATGCAACATTATCGCCGCCGAAATGGAGTTTCGGATTGAGTTCGGTGAACATGGTCACAAAATCGATGTTCATCCCAACAGCCAGGGGCACCAGTCCGAGCATCGTAGCCGTAGCGGTCAGGATAACCGGGGTAATCCTGGTTTTTCCGGCCTGCATGATAGCCTGTCTGGTTTTTAATCCGCGCTCCTTCAGCACATCCGTGAACTCGACAATTAATATTCCGTTGCGCACCACAATACCTCCCAGTGCCACAATGCCTAAACCGGTCATAATAATCGAAATATCCATATTGAAGACCATGGTACCGATGAGTACACCAATAATCGAGAAGATTACCTCACTGAGAATAATGATGGTTTTGGAGAAGGAATTGAACTGACTGATCAGGATAATGAAGATCAGTCCCAGTGAAATAAGCATGGCTTTTCCAAGGAAGGCAGATGTTTCGGCCTGTTCTTCCATTTCACCGGTCATCTTTATCTGAATACCCTGGCTCTTTGGCCATGAATCGGCATACTGCTGAATCTGTGCCACAATTTCCGTAGCGGAATATCCCGGTGTTACCTCGGATGAGAGGGTAATGACCCGTTTCAGGTTGATACGGCGAATCCCGCCATAGGTATTCTTGTAATCCACTTTGGCAACGGAAGATAGCGGAATCTGACGCAGTAAACCGGTATTCATATCGCGATACGTGATTTTCAGATTCACCAAAGCATCAATGTTTTTGCGGGTTTTCTCATCATAACGAAGCTGAATCGGGTATTCATCCTCATTATCCTTGAGTTTGGATACTTCATTCCCGAACACAGCCGTACGAATTTCGCCAGCTACCTGTCCGACGGAAATGCCTTCGCGGTTTGCACGTTCCCGGTCGATATCAATCACCAGCTCCGGCTTGTCTTTCAGAAGATCCGACTGCAGTTCCTGCACACCCGGGATCCGGATGGAGTCGAGGTAGCGCTCGAAAGCCGCGGCATTTGCGATCAGCACGCCCATATCTTCTCCGGAGATTTCCGCATTGATGGGCTTGCCTGTTGGCGGACCATTGGCTTCTTTTTCAACTGTAATGACTGCGCCCGCTATTCCTTTTACCGATTCTTTAATTTCATCGATATAGGTCGAGGTTTTGGGCCCTTTCCGATATTTATACTCTTTAAAACTGATGGTTACCATCCCTTTCTCGGAAGCGATATTCCGGTCGAAACTCATTTGTCCGGATGCATTCAGCGCCACATTGGCAATCACGGATTCAACATCCGGATTGTCTTTGCCTAACACCTCCCCGACCCGTTTTTCGACAATTTTCGTAACAGAATCCGTTACTTTCACATCCGTTCCAACAGGCATCTGAACCAGAACAAACATATTATTCGGGTCGCCTTCGGGGAAGAACCTGACTGTCGGACTCACGATACCGGTGGCTACAATGGTTGCAAAAAACAAAACAATCAGGCTGACCAGCAGGTAATACGGATTGCGTCCTCTCAGGAAAAACTGCAATTGTTTGTCGTATTGCACCAGGAACCACGGCCATCCTTTTTCCTGCCACCAGATTACATAGGGCTTCAGCATAAAGCGGTAGAACGCATTCAGGAGGGCCGCAAAGAACATGAAATTCCCCATGCCTGGTAAGCCGGATAAATGGAACATGATCCCAACTGCAATAAGAATTCCCGACCAGATTACCAGACTCTTGCGATTGATCCGGGTTTCTTTCTGCTCGTATTCATGTTTCATGAAATTGACAGCAAAAACCGGATTAATAATGTAGGCCACAACTAAGGAAGCAAGCAGTGTAATAATCAGTGTAACAGGCATGTAGAACATAAACTCTCCGACTACGCCGGGCCAGAATGCCAATGGGAAAAAGGGTGCAAGTGTAGTCAGCGTACCGGATAGAATGGGCAGGAAAACCTCCCCTGCCGCCATTTTGGCTGCGGTCACTATATTGGGAACATTTCGATGGATGCGGTGGGTGTTTTCGATCACCACAATCGCATCATCCACCACAATTCCCAACGCAAAGATAAAGCTGAACATAACAATCATGTTCATCGTAAACCCAAACCAGGGCATCACCAGATAGGCGAGAAACATGGAGAGCGGAACAGATAAACCCACAAAGAATGCATTGTTGAGGCCCATAAAGAACATCAATACAATGGTAACCAGGATAAACCCTATTATAATGGTATTGTTGAGTTCGTCCAGTGTATTGCGGGTATAACGGGATTGCTCGCCGGTAACACTCACTTTTATATCCGGAGGAAATACATTCCCAACCAGATCATTATCCAGAATCTCCTTGATTTTATCACTGGCATCCAAAAGGTTTTGTCCGCTTTTCTTTATAACACTGAGGGTAATTACATCATTCCCGTCGAGTCTCGAATAACTTTCCCGTTCTTTAAACGTATCCTGAACATCAGCAACATCGCGGATGGAAACAATCGCACCACTGCTGGAAGTAAGAATGATATTTTTTATGTCTTCGGCACTTTTAAACTGACCCACCACGCGGATCGAACGATTCATCCCGTAATTGCTGATATTACCACCCGAAACATTCATGTTCTCAGAAGCAATAGCCCGCTCAATATCACTCAAGGTAACACCGGCAGCCTGCATCTTGTACATGTCCATATTCACCTGGATTTCCCGTTCAAGCGCACCGACAATATCCACACGCGTGATTTCTTTCAGGCTCTCAATGTGATCCTGAGCCGTTTCGGCATACTTCTTTAAACGGTCGAGATCATAAGGGCCGGAAAGTTGTATATACTGGATGGGGATTTCGTTGAAGTCGATTTCCATGACCTGTGGATCTTCCAGAAGGTTTTTCGGCAGCTTACGCTTTGCTTTATCCACCGCATCCTTTACATTTTGCTTTGCATCTTTGACTTCAATTTCGGTGTTAAACTCCACCACTATCATTGAATAATCCTGCAGGGAAGAACTACTGATCTTTTTTACATCACCCAAAGATTTGATTTCTTTTTCCAATGGGCGGGTGACCAGGTTTTCGATATCTTCCGGACTGGTGCCCGGATAGATTGTGGAAACCATTACCGTCGGAATTACGATTTCCGGGAATTGCTCCTTCGGAATGCTCATATAGCTCATCAGCCCGAGAACCGTAATAAACACGGTGAGTACATACACACTCATCCGGTTGTCGATGGCCCAGCTGGTCGCAAAAAATTCTTTAAATTTCTCTTTCATCATCGTAAATTTAGCGAAGTAGTAAAAATTAGTATTTTACAGGTTGTCCGGGGTTAATATCCTGGAAACCAACAGTAATCACCTTGTCGCCGGCTTTTAATCCACCAACAATTTCAGCCAGCCCGTTGTAAATCATCCCCATTTGGATATTGACTTTCTGAGCCACATCCACATTGTTTTCTTTTACAACCACAAAAACAAACTGCCCGTTCTGGTCTTTCTGAACGGCATTAACCGGAATGGTAACCGCATTGGCAGCAGTATAATCATTGATTTTCATAACAGCTACCATGTTGGCCCGGAGTTCAAATCCCGGGTTGCTGATTTTCGATTCGACCTGGAAAGTACGGTTTACCGGACTGATATAGCGGCTGCTAAAATTCAGGCTGGAAGCGATTTCGGTATTATGATCAGGAAAGAAAATATTCACCTTGTCGCCGGCTTTTACTTTAGGAGCATAGGCTTCGGCCAGTTCGGCCACCACTTTGGTCTGGGAGAAATTGATCACCCGGAAGGCCGGAAAACCCGGTGATGCCATGGCACCCACCTTTATTGGAATCGATTCAACTGTTCCGTTAATCGGTGAGGTGATTTTAGATAATGCCAGCTGTTCTTCAAGCGTTTGCAGATTGCTTTCAAGACTTTCCATCTGGTTTTTGGCACTCAGGTATTGAACTTCTGAACCAATTTTCTGATCCCAGAGATTTTTCTGTTTTTTGTAGAGTGTCGTTGCAAATTCGAGTTGTTGTTTTAACCCGTCTATCGTTTTTTTGGTCATCCCGGCATCGAGTTCAGCCAGAAGCTGGCCCTTGCTTACTTTCGAACCTTCTTTGACAAAGATTTTCGTGACAATTCCGGCCATCTGCGGACTTACGGCTACATTCTCGTCGCCATCCACATAGCCCTGAATTTCAATATAATGGTTAAAGGGCGCCGTCTTGATTTCCTGAACAGCCACATCCATCGTTTTTAAACCGGAACCGGAAGTGGTGTCGGCAGCAGCAATTTCTGCCTGAAGTTTGGCTATCTGGATCGCTAACTGATCATGCTCCTTAATAAGTTTGGCAAGTTCGGCAGATTTATCAGCAGGTTTATTACAGGCTATTACAGAAACAGCGAGGCCGATAATTAAAAATAGTTTTTTCATATAGGTTGATGTTGAAAATAGTGTTGCTTAAAATTGGTTGATTGATTTGTCGTATTTAGTCTTCGCTTCCAATAATTTATAGACAGAACCATAATAACTATTGAGCGAACTGAGGTATTGATTTTGTATCGTGGTCAATTCGGTGGATGAAATCAGACCTTCTTTAAATTTCTTCAGGCTTTTATCATAAATAGATGAACTCAGTTCCTTATTGCGGGTATCCGTCAGGTAGGTTTCAACAGCATTATTATAGGTGATGCGCGCTGCTTCGGCTTCCAGCATAAGTCCCTGACCGATTTGCTCCTTGTTGATGCGCATTTTCATTAAGTTGAGTTTTGCCTGCTGTACTTTGAAATACCGCATTCCGCTGCTGAAAATCGGAATACTCAGGTTTAAACCTACAATTGATGTCGGATACCAGTCCTTACCCCCTTCAAAAATATCAAACTCCGAACGCATCGCATTTTTCTGATACGTATAAAACGCACTCAGCGTAGGCAGATACAGGCTTTGTTCGCGTTTGAGGCCCAAAACCTGCAGCTTTTCCTGTGTTTCGAAAAGTTTGTAGCTGATATGATTTACCGGACTGAAATTCGGATTGGGTAGTAACTCACGGTTCATCTGTCCCATGAAGGAGCCCAGGCTGTCTTCGAGGATCATTGCGGTATTCACATCCACTCCCATCTGAAATTTCAACAGCCGCTCGGTAATTTCAACACCGCGCTCCACCGAATTCACGCCATTGCGCAACTGATCGAGATTGATCTCGAGCTGATGCAGGGTAATGTCTTCGATGAGGCCATTCTTCTCGGCTTCTTTGGCTTCATACACCAGTTTTTCGAGGGTACTGAGCTGGTTTTTGGTAATCCGCGCGGCTTCCCGGGTAACCAAAACCTGATAATAGCTCTGGGTAACGAGTTCACGAACATCAACAGCCGTTTTCTCCTGTCCTTTCTTCGAGATATCATAATAGGTTTTCGAAGCCTGAAGGCCAACAATATATTCACCGCTGAAAACAAGCTGGGTTACGGTCCCGCCAATGGTCATATTGTGTTTGGTACCAAATTGTGCCGGGAAGAACTGTGTTTCCGGTAAAGCCTGTGTCGGGGTTAATCCGAATAATTGCTCGTTCACGGCTACTATAGACGGTGTGATAAAATCGGGAAGCAGCGTCGTCGGAATTTCCAGCATATTGGAGTAATCTACACTTGCATTAATCTGAGGAAGCCCGATCGCTGTGGTTTCCCATATCTTTTTCTTTGCAAGGTCGAGGTCAATCGTGGCATTCCGCATGGCATAACTGTGCTGAAGGGCATAATCCTG
>CAYLTH010000002.1:42375-47453 GCA_964386485.1 uncultured Bacteroidales bacterium
TCAATGAGATCGGCCTTGTTTTCAACATACTGATACAGCGTTTTTTTCGAAATACTCAAATCCCGGCTGATATCATCCATTGAAAGATTCCGCAGGCCATATTTTAACAGGAGCCGGCCGGAACCATCCAATATCAATTTTAATTTCTCATCCATTATTTTGGTTGTTTCGGGTTAAAACACTTTTTCCGCGATTCATAATATTTCAGGCCTTCTTCATTGGCTATACTCCTGACAAAATTCTCAATGGTGTAATTGAAGAGCACATCGAATGAAAACTGCTCCGGCGGAAAGAATAGCGGATTGTGGATATCCATCAAACGAGCCAGATACAGGCGGGCTACCAGTTCAATACTCAGGTCATCCCGGTACATTCCCTGACTGATTCCTTTATGAATGTTAATTTTGATCTTCCCGAAGATAAAATCATACTTATCCTCGATATGCTGACGGTACACAGCCGGAAAATTATTCCGGAGATCCGCTGTCAGCGTCGGATTAATATCATCAAAACGAGAACTTAATTCACGACTTACCGTGAATAATATGTCAATGGCGTTAACGCCTTCAAAATCATTGGTGTCAAAAATTACTTTGAAACTGTTTCGCTCAAATTCCAGGGCTTTGCGGATTAATTCACCCTTGGTTTTGACATAACTCATTAATACAGTTTTCGGAATTCCGAGATGTTCGGCAATCGAATCGAGTGTCATGTTTCTCATCTTGTGATGAAAACACATCTCTCTGGTCTTTCCCAATATCATGCGCAATTGTTGATCCATTTGCAGTAATTTAAGTGAATTTCGCTGCAAAGGAATAAAGAAAAAACTTAGGAAACAAATTTGAGTCGGATCGTTTCCGCGTTTTTAACGTTTCTTAACAATGAGGGTTTAGATCCTATTCTATAACAATCGCCTCTTTTTTCAGCTTCTGTCCTTCTGCCTCCAATAGAAAATAATACATCCCCGGACTAAGTCTTAATCCTGCAGTATCCAGAGATTCAATATACTTTCCGGGCATCTTTAGCTGATTACTGAAAAACTCATGCACATCACGACCCTGATTATCAATCAGTTTTAAATTACATAACATCGATTTATGCAGTTTGTAGGAAAAATAGGTCATCGCATCTGCCGGATTGGGATACACCGCCGCCTGCAGCAGATCAACCTCACCGTTCTCTTCCATCCCCACCAAAGTAGTGTTAATCAACGCAGTATAAATGGATAATGTGCCCTGATGCAGCCGCGTCCAGATCGGTCTCACAACATTATTGCAGGCAGATACATTATTATAATCCCCAAAAAAAATCGAACTGGTCGGAAGAAATGGTGATTCACTTATTTTGAAATTGGTAAAGGTCTGTCCCCCGTCCGTCGAACGAGCCATGTATACATCGGTCTGATTGTTCGCATAATTCCGGCGGTCATAAAAAACACACCACAGATAACCCGTAACCTGATCAATATCCATCCAGCTGAAAAACTGGTGCTTCCCGGGAGGGTCATTGTTAACACGAACGGCCGTACTCCAGGTATTGCCGCCATCTGTCGATTTTTTCAGCCACACATCCGTATCATTTGTACCATTGCGCTGGTCACTCCAGTTGATATAAATGGTGCCATGATTCGGACCATTGCTCAGATCACAGAGCGTAACCGTAAATCCGTTGCAGCGTGAAATTCCGGGAACACTGAAATCCCAACCTCCCGGCAGATCCGAAACAAAAATGTCATTCTCAAGCCAGGTCTGCCCTTCATCCAAAGAACGATCAAATAAAATCCCCTCCGGCCCCATCCAGCTTACATAAACCTCTCCATTCGGCCCCACAGCCGGAACAGCACCCTCAACCGTATTATCTTCATCCAGACAATCCCCGGCAATCCGGTTAATCCGCATGGCTGGCGACCAGGTTTGCCCGCCATCCGTTGATTTCGAGAAACGGATAATACTCGAATCCTGTGGATTGGTGCTTCCATAATTATCGAATTGCGTCCAGGTTGTATAAATATGATTGTTTGTCCGGTTAACCACTGCCCAATGCTTATCCTGCGCTTTCGTGCCGTTCAGTCCCATATACGAACCATCCGACCAGGCTCCGCCAAAAGTTTCCATCTTCTGACACACTATCCGGTCGATCCAGTTTCCCTGATCCGGATTCGAAAGATGCAGAAAATAAAAAGCCTCAGCCGTATCCACTATAATGCAGGGATCACCCCATACACCCAGTGAACTGCTGATGATTTCGTCCGTCCATGTTAATCCGCCATCTGAGGAAAAATAATAATTCATGATATTGGCTGCAGCCACAATCTGGTTTGTATTTTTTGGATTCACCATAATCGAGGGCTCATTCGGGTTGTTATCCTGCGAAATAATAACATTCTGATGCTGAGAAAACCCAAAAAGGGGCATCAATAGCAGACTTAGTAAGCGGAGTTTCATGATTTTCCTTATTTTTGCAGTCCTAAATAATAAACAACAAAGATAATGAAGAAAAATCTGATTGCGGGCCTCGTTTTGCTCATCGGGATAATTGGCATGGATAATGTTTCCATCGCCTGTACCAACCTGCTCGTTACCAAAGGAGCCAGTAAAGATGGTTCTGTAATGATTACCTACCTTGCCGACTCCCATACCCTGTTCGGAGAACTTTATTACCAGGCAGCCAAAGATCATCCCGAAGGTGCCATGCGTGATATTTATGAATGGGATACCGGAAAATTTCTGGGGAAAATTAAAGAGCTGAAACATACCTATAACCGTGTCGGAAATATCAATGAACATCAGGTTTCCATTGGAGAAACAACCTTTGGCGGACTCGATTCTCTTGCCAGTCAGCCCGGTGCCATTGTAGATTATGGCAGTCTGATGTACATTGCCCTCGAACGTGCCAAAACTGCCCGTGAAGCCATCAAAATAATGACCGATCTCGTGGCTGAATATGGCTATGCCAGTTCCGGGGAATCTTTCTCCATTGCCGATCCCAATGAAGTATGGATCATGGAAATGATTGGTAAAGGAAAATATGAAAAAGGTGCAGTATGGGTTGCAGTCCGCATCCCCGACGGCTATATCAGCGGCCACGCCAACCAGGCCCGGATCCGTCAGTTCCCGATGAATGATCCCGAAAACTGCATCTATTCGAAAGACGTAATCTCCTTTGCCAAAAAGAACGGTTTCTTTAAAGGCAATGATAAAGATTTCAGCTTCAGCGATGTATACAATCCTGTTGATTTCGGTGGAGCCCGTTTCTGTGATGCCCGCGTCTGGTCGATGTTCAACCGCGTGAATAAAGATATGGGTCAGTATCTTGATTATGCAAAAGGTGCCAACCTCTCTAACCGCATGCCGCTTTATATTAAACCCGATCATAAAATTGATTTACAGGAAGCCATGAACCTGATGCGCGACTATTATAATGGTACAGATCTGGATATGACCAAAGATATCGGAGCAGGTGCATACAATTGCGGAGTTCGCTGGCGCCCGATGACCTGGAAAGTAGGCGATACCCCCTATTTCCACGAACGCGCTATTTCTACCCAGCAAACCGGATTCCACTTTTTGTCCCAACTCCGCTCATGGTTACCCAACCCCATTGGCGGTATAATCTGGTTCGGCGTGGATGACACTTACACCTCTGTGTATGTACCTTTCTATTGTTCGATCACCGAAATTCCCCGCAGTTTTGCCGTTGGAAACGGAAACATCATGGAATTCAGCGATGATGCAGCCTTCTGGGTATTCAACCAGGTATCCAATTTTGCCTATACCCGTCAGAAAGATATGCTGCCTGATATTCAGAAAGTTCAGAGCGACCTCGAAACAAATTTTATCCTGATGGTACAAAAAACAGATCAGGAAGCCCTTGAGTTATACCAGAAAAACCCCACTGAAGCCACGAGGCTTTTGACCGTTTTCAGTGTAAAACAGGGGAATTATACCGTTCAGCGCTGGAAACAACTCTACGCACATTTATTCACCAAATTTGTGGATGGAAACATCAAGGAGAAAGATGGACACAATCAGAATCCGAAAGTGAAACAACCGGGATACAGCCCCGAATGGTACAAAAAAGTAGCCGATGAAACCGGTGACCGCTATAAAGTCATCAAACACTAAGAAATAAATATGGAAGACCAGGAATTCAGGCAGAAGGAGCGCACCTATCGCATTATTATCGGCATTCTGATTGTCATCATTCTTTTTCTCGGATGGCAATGGCTTGCCAACAAATCAAAAGTACGCACGGTTGTTATTCAAAGCGAACAAGCCAACCAACAGAAAGATTTCATGAAAGCCGAACTCGATTCACTGCTGGCTGTTCATGATAAAATCAAAGGCGAATACGGGAATATCTCCAAATCACTCAAGGCCAAAGACAGCCTCATTCAGGCCAATGCCAGTGAAATCCGCGACCTGCTGAACTACAAATACGATTACAACAAAATCAAACGCAAACTCGATCTGCTGCGGAATATCACCCAGAATTATGTCCGTCAGATCGACAGCCTCCTCACTGTAAACACCAGTCTGCGGAAAGAAAATGTTGAAATCAAGGATTACCTCAGCCAGGAAAAGGAAAAAAATGTAGTCCTGTCGAAAGAGAAAAACAACCTCACCGAACAGGTGAACAAAGCTGCTTTTCTAAAGGCTTACAATGTTGTGGCAGAAGGAGTTCATATCCGGAGCGCCAAAAAACAGGAACCAACGAATAAAGCCAGGAAAACCGACCAGGTAAAGGTTTGTTTTACCCTCAGCGAAAACCCTGTTGCCCAACCCGGTCCGCGTATGATTTATATCCGCATCGCACGCCCCGATAATGTGATTATTACCGAAGGCACCGAAGCCTCCAGCTTTCTTTTTAACGGCGAACGCATTCAGTATACCATGCGAAAAGAAGTGGAATACCAGGGTAAATCACAGCAGATCTGTGTGAGCTGGAATAAGCACGATAAAAAATCGGATGCAATGACCGGAGTCTACAGCGTCAGCGTTTTCTGCGATGACTACGAAATCGGGCAAAGCAGCTTTGAACTGAAGTAAGTGACGCGTGACGAGTGACGCGTGACGAGT
>CAYLTH010000002.1:47553-56990 GCA_964386485.1 uncultured Bacteroidales bacterium
TTGGTAATTGGTAATTGGATTATAAATTGCCGTTCGGCTTCAGCCAACGGATTAAAGGATTATAAATTGCCATTGTGCTTCAGCAAATGGAAAAAAGTCATTTGACTTTCAAGGTCTTCATGACTGAACTTTCGTAAACGATAAACTTACGAGACCTGGAAAGTCTCTTGGGGGAAACCTAAGTTGAATGGAGGTTTTGTTTATCCACCGATTCTCACAGATGATATCACAGATGTTCTCAGATCGTATTTACCCCTGTGTTTATAATAAAAACCGGGATCACACGGATCTAACTTCAGAACCTAATACAGCTTTTAAATTCGGGAATTCAAAAAGGCGAGAATGCGGGAATGCCCGAATTACTCAACCGTCAAGAGACGCACAGCCGTGCGTCTCTACAAAGACCTTTTTTTCCTTTTTCCTTTTTCCTTTTTCCTTCCCGTCACCCGTCACGCGTCACGCGTCACCCGTCACTTTTTTTTTACCAAAAATTTTTCCCAATTTTGCAACCCTTCCAAAATCATTTTGTCATTATTCCTGAAAGCTACCCTATTGAGCACGCAGGAAGCGTATATTGACCGAGAGCGAATCAACCTGTGCATACAGGGAGATCGTAAAGCCCAGTACGAACTGTACCGCGACTATAGCAGCGCTATGTTTAATATCTGTATCAGAATGATGAACTCACGGACCGAAGCGGAAGATATGTTGCAGGAAGCCTTCATGGAGGCCTTCAGCAAACTGCATTCCTATCGTTTCGAATCGGGTTTTGGCCCCTGGCTCAAACGCATCGTGGTCAACAAATGCATCAATACCCTCCAGCGGAAACAAGCCGATCTCGAGTTTCTGGATGACCTGGATCCCTTTACCGGAATTGCTGAAACGGAAGAGGAAGCCCCATATATGGAAGGGATTACCGTTGATAAAGTGATGAAAGCCATGGATCATCTGCCCAAAGGCAGCCGGATGATTTTCTCGCTCTATCTGCTCGAAGGCTATGACCATCAGGAAATTGCACAGATCTTAAAGATCAGCGAATCGAATTCAAAGTCGCAATACATGCGTGCCCGACAAAAAATTAAAAGTATACTAACACCGATCCGCTATGAAAACTGATCCGTTGGAAGAGTTTATCCGCCAGAACCGGAATGCATTTGATCGCGAAGTTGCCCCGCCTTTCCTTTCGGAAAAAACGGAGCCCGCTCCCCCAAAACGCATTCTCCTTCGGGGATATACGCGCTATATCCTGCAGGCTGCCGCAGCTGTACTCATTTTCGTGATGGCCTGGACGGCAAACGACCTCTACCGCGCCCGTCAGCACAAAACAAACCCGGCTGAAAACCAGGATATGCAATCCGCAGAACTCCCCGCAAAACTTCAGGAAGCCGAAAACTATTATACCGGTCTTATCGAAAATAAAAAACAGGAACTATTCCGCCTGACGTCCACAGCTCCCGATGTTAAAAAAGACATCAATATGGAAATGGAAGAACTCGATAAAACCTTCCGCGAACTGAAAGCCGACCTCAACGATAATGCTGATAATCAGGAAGTAATTGAAGCCATGATCGGTACCTATCAGCTCAAATTACGCATTCTCGAAGACATGTTACACATGCTTAAAACAAGCACATCCAATCCTAAAAAACAACTCAATGAAACCAATCAGATCCAGCTTTAATATCGTCTGCCTGCTGCTGGTCTTGCTTAACATTACGGCAGAAGCCCAACCCTTTAAAAGGAACCGTGTCGTATCCAGATCCTTCCCGGCATCCCGGGAAACCGAATTGCAACTCTCCAATAAATACGGCGATATTAACCTTATCCCATGGGAAAAAGACAGCATTGCCATCGATATCGTAGTCAGTGTCGTCTCCAACAAACAGGCAAAAGCCGATAAAACGTTTAACAATATCGACTTTGATTTCAAAGCTACCCGATATTACGTCATTGCAAAAACCCTCATCGATGGTCAGAATCAACTCTGGTCGGATGTGAGCGAACTCACCGGCGGCCTCATCGGCTCCGGAACCAGCACCTCCATTTTATATACCGTTTACTACCCCAACACCATCCGCCTGACCATCGAAAATAAATTCGGCGACATTTTTCTGGCCGAACAAAAAGGCCGTACCGATATCAAACTGGCCAATGGAAACCTCAAAGCACATTCCCTCCTGGAAGAGAGCACATTATATATGTATTATGCAAAAGCCCGGATCAATCAGGTTGAAAAAATGAAGCTGACCCTGAGCTACAGCGACTGTCAACTCGGGAAAGCCGATAACCTGACCCTCGACAGCCGGGCATCGACCCTCAATGTGGAAGAAGCCGGGAACGCAGACCTGGTTTCACGCCGCGATAAAATTAAAATCCTGAAAACAGGAATCTGCACAGGCCACCTTACCTTTTCGAACTGCACCATCGGATTGTTAAACGAACAAACCGACCTCCAGGCCGATTGGGGGAATCTCAGCCTGCAAAGCCTTTCCAAAAACATGAAAATGATCCGCCTTCAGGCCCGCTCGTGCAATGTCTCGATACTCCTGAACAAAAACAACAGCTACAAAACCAATCTTCAATATACCGAGGTAAGCGAAGTCCTGGTACCCACCCAGCTTACCGACAAGAAAATTTCGGATATCAGTCCGGATAAAAAAACCAAAAAACTCGAATGCGTGATGGGCGATGTGTCCAAACCCCCGGTAGAGCTGGATATTACCACAACCGCCGGCTCCGTCGACATCAAGTTCTAACCCTTAATTCCCAATCAAAATGAAAAAACTGACAGTACTTTTTACTGCTCTGTTAGCGATAGCTTTGAGCAGTTGCCACAAAGACGACATCGAAGGAAATAACCATGTTGTGACCGAAACCTTCTACATTGATGATGTTGAAGAAATCGCCAATGAAGATATCTTCCAGGTCATCCTCATCCGGGATAACCAGTCGATGATTGAAATCGAAGCCGAAAGCAACCTCATCCCCTTTATCGAAATGCGGGTCAGTGATGGAAACAGCCTGCGCCTCTACAGCCACGAAGACCTCGAACCCAATGAACCCATCCGCATATATGTGCATGTACGCGAAATAACGGATCTAAGCGTGAGCGGATCCGGCAGCCTGACTGCTCTTGGCTTTAACGCACCTTACCCCGAACTGCGCGTCAGTGGCTCCGGTCTCCTGCGCTATCAGGGACTGACCGACGGCGTGTTTGCGACCCTCAGCGGATCCGGCCGCATGCTAATTGAAACCGATTCCTACGAAATTACCGGCAAAATCAGCGGTTCCGGCATCATGGAATGGCGGGGACATGCCGAAAACGCCAACTACAACATTTCGGGCTCCGGAACCATGGAAGCCCTGGATATGGAAGTGAACAACTGCGATGCCAGTATCAGCGGCTCCGGCGATATGTATGTCAATCCCTGGGATTATCTCCATGCATATATCGCCGGAAGCGGCAATGTATATTACCTCAATTCACCCGTGATTGAATCCCACATTATCGGTTCCGGACATGTCTGGCCGTATAATAAGTGATGAATTTTGAATGTTGAATTTTGAATTAAGCATTAACAATTAACCATTAAATATAATTACGATGAGAACACGATTTTTAAGCGTATTACTGGCACTTGGATTTATTTCTTTTTTTGCCATATCACAGGAACAACAAAGCATTGGCAGGCCTGTTAGTACTCCAAAACCCGAAACCGACACCGTCAAAGAAACACCGTCGAAAATGAGAACCCTCTTTGGAAAATCAGGAGAAAAAACAGCTTTTGGCGCCTATATCGCCGGATCAACAGGCTATGCACAAATCAACGGCGAAGACGCGATTCTGATGGGTGGAAGGATCGGGATTGTGATCGACCATCATTTTGCCATCGGATTTGCCGGCAACAGCTTTGTGAGCAACCTTCAATCTGATTTTGACAAAGATCCCACACCTTCAAACTACTCGATAGCCGGCGGATACGGCGGAATTTTCATCGAACCGATTATCCTGCCCAACAGTCCGGTACACATTGCCTTCCCTATCTTCATGGGAGTCGGGGCTGCAGCCATTCCGGAGGCACGCGATCATCATGACCACTATTATGACGACGACGAGGATCTCCGTAACTTTACCCGTACCCCGTTTTTCGTCATTGAGCCCGGTATTGAGCTCGAATTAAACCTGGTGAAATTCATCCGACTTGGATTTAATGCCAGCTACCGTCAGACCAGTGATCTGAATCTTCGCTACACCTCACCTGATGGGCTTACCCGTTTCTCCGCACCCAAAGATGCGTTGCGAGGATTTTCCGGTGGGATGTCGCTAAAGTTTGGGTGGTTCTGATGAAGGATAAAGGTAAAAGGTAAAAGGTAAAAGGTAAAATATAATCAGCACATTAGCACATCTACACATCAGCACATTAGCACATCTTTTCCCCGGCCTGAAGAAAGACGAAGCCCGACATTGGGATTTCCCTGCAAACGCGGAAGTCTTATGTTGGGCTTCGTGGCAGGTAGCCATACGTAATAGTGGCAGATTAGTTCTTAACTGCCTTATATTCAATAGTTTTAATTACAATTACTCTTCTTTTTCTTTGTTCAAATATTTTAATTCTTGTTCTGAAATGTTTACCACATTCATAAAGCATTCCTGCTTCATTTTCGAGCCATGCTTTATCTCTGGCGATCCTGAATTCTGATATCAGCTGAATATTTGCTTTTTCTTTTTCGACCGGGTTTTGATAAAGAGTGTCGATATTTATAGTGTCATATTCCAGTTTTACATTTTTACCAATATAAACAAAACGGCCATTGGCTTCAATCCGAATACTTTGATGATGACAGTTAACGTATTCGAAGCTTCCATCCGAAAATAGCGATAATTCTTCCTGAATTATTGGTCCCGGACCACAAAATCCCCAGTCATTAAATACCATGATAATATTACTTTGTCCATGACCTAAAAGGGAGGATGCTAATAGGAATATTATTACCAGGTATTTCATTTTATTAATTTCTGATGCTTATAGCCAACAGTGGCGGTATGAAAAGTTGCCGATTGCGGGCGATTTGCTATCCAGTTAAACAAAAGTTAAAGCGGGCTACAACCCTTGAATAACAAACTATTACGGCAATTTTTTATACCGCGTGTTGCCATTTCGTTGTTTATTTCAATTTCTTTTTGTTGTCAATATAAATGTTGTCTGATACTTTTTTCAACGCTTTCATAAAATCTTGTCTGTCAAGTGATTTTAATTGAATCTGAACAATTTCTCTTAGCTGTCTATAACGTTCATGCTTATCAATCTGATTACGAATGAAAATTGAATTTAAATTTTCAAGGTTTGACAAAACAACAAGCTCATTTATACTTGCAAAATCACGAATATTCAATCCCTTTTTAGCTTTATCTGAATTTGCATCTCGCCAATCTTTTGCTGTACAATTGAACAATGCAACATTTAACAAATCAGCCTCCTCCGCATAAATCAACCACTCTTTATCTTTATCGTAGTTTTTTTCAGGCAATATGCAATCCCTTACTGCATCGGTATGAATCAGGTAGTTTGATTTTGTCAAAATCCGTTTAACATTCCATTCAAGATTATATTGATTACTCTCTATTTCCTTAAGTCGTTGATATTCCTTTATCAACAAGAGTTTAAACATCGGGCTAATCCAAGAGCCAAACTCAAATGCTAAATCCTTGTGAGCATATGTCCCACCATATCTTCCTGATTTTGAAATCAATCCTAGTGCATCAGTTGCCTCAATCCACTTTTTAGGTGTCAAATTGAAACTGTTTAATCCAGCTTGTTTTCTAAAGGTGTCGAATTCGACATGTTTAAAATTCGGATTATTCAAAGTTTCCCATAATCCGATGAATTCCACAGTATTGCGATTTCTCATCCAATTGCGAATATGGTCTGTACCCTCTTCATCTCTTACCATATCTGTCAAGCAGATATAGTCTTGCTCATCCTGTTTAACTATCGAAATAAGCTTATTTTCAACTTCTATCTGTGTTTGAATTGTCATATTGTCAAATCGTATTACAATTTCCACAAATATACGATTCTAAACCAAATTTATCATGTTAGCACTATGGCTCTTACAATGAACGGCAACACCTTCTATCCGCAGTTTGCGCATATTTCCCAAAACGCGGCTTCAGGCTCAACCGGAGTTGCGTATTTTCCGGTATTCGGAGCAAAAGCGAAATGTGGATATGAGTGATTGGTTCATTTTTACGATCAAATATACAAAAAAACATATTTCAGAAAATATGGGAGAGGTTACTTTTTTTGTGGCGGTGATTCATTCCCGCATTCCACGCATACTTTTTTGGCCTTGGGCAAAATTCGTTTGGTAAATGGTAACCAGTGACCAGTAACCAGTAACCAGTAACCAGTGACCAGTGACCAGTGCACATGAACACCCGAACACCCGAACACTTTAACACTTTAACACCTTAACACCTTAACACAATTTTTCCCCGATGCTCTGCCAAATGCGAAAATCTACCAGCATATCAATCTACCAGCGTATCAACCGGAACACCCGAACACCCGAACACCGGAACACCGGAACACAATGCTTTCACATAATAATTTATTATATGAAGTATTCCTGGATCAGGGAAAGCAACTCAGCTTTGTTAATGGGTTTGGCAATATAATTGGAACATCCGGCAGCAATTGCTTTTTCCCGGTCGCCGGATAGTCCATATGCCGTTTGTGCAATAATGATCACATCCTTGTTAAATTGTCTGATTTGACGGGTTGCTTCATCTCCGTTCAAAGCGGGCAATTGAATATCCATCAATATTAAATCAATATCAGGATTTTGACGACAGATTTCAACAGCATCAATGCCATTTCCGACTTTTATTATTTCCCTTGAAATTTCCTTAATATTAAGTGAAATCAACATTTCCGATACATCATCATCTTCGGCAATCAGGATTTTTAGCTTTTTCGTCGTATCGATTTTTACTGAAGGAGCAGGCTGCTGATCAGGCGTTTCTTTCACCGGTTCAGCCTTGTAAGGCAAAGTGAAATAAAATACAGAGCCATTACCTTCTTCGCTTTCGACCCAAATATTACCGCCAAGCATTTCCACATACGCTTTCGAAATGGCTAATCCCAATCCTGCACCTTGCTGTGCTCTTAAATCCACAATGTCAGCCTGAATAAAACGCTCAAAAATAGCTTCCTGCCTGTCTTTTGGAATGCCAATGCCTGAGTCTTTCACATAAAATCGCAGGTTATGATGTTGCAGTAGAGACAAGGCATGCCTTGTCTCTACTGCAACATCATAACCAAATTCTATGGATCCTTCCTTCGTGTATTTTACTGCATTTTTTATCAGATTGGTAAGTATTGCATAGAGTTTTTCACGATCGGTTTTGATAATTGCTTCCTTATGAGGCAATGTGTTTCTAAAAGAGAATTGTATCCCTTTTGCTTCTGCTTCGGGCTTGAAGAACGTATAGATATAATCGATTTGTTCGTTTACGTTCGATTCCTTCAGGTCGAGTTTCATTAACCCTGCTTCAATTTTTGAGATATCTACAATATCGTTTATAATATTGAGCATGCGGGCGCCACTCTTTTCGATGATTCTAATATACGATTGTTGCTCCTCGCCGGTTAGGTCAGGCTTTTTCAGCAAATCGGCAAACCCAAGAATACCATTCATCGGAGTGCGGATTTCGTGGCTCATATTGGCCAGAAATGACGATTTAAGGCGGTCACTTTCTTCAGCTTTTTCTTTGGCTGCTGTAAGTTCTTCTTCTACCAATTTACGCTCGGTAATTTCGTGGTAATTTCCCAAAAAACCCCGAATATACGGGTCCGATAAAAGATTAACTACCGTAATTTCAATCCAAACATACCTGCCGTCCTTTCGTTTGTACCTGATTTCTGTTGTATCGGTAGCATTGGGTTCTGTAGCGAGCGTGGCAATAAATTCTTTAGCAGCATGGAGATCATCAGCATGAACATTATCCCAGGTACTTTTACCAATTAATTCATCGGGTTGCCAACCAAATAATGTTGTAATATTCGGGCTTTTATACTGGTTTATTCCATTTTGGTCGATAATGACGATTACATCGCCAATATTTGAAACCATGGCATCTTTTATTGCTTCGCTCTCTCTAAGCTTCTCTTCAGCTTGTATGCGTTCCAGTTCGCTTGCTGCACGGATTGCCACCAGCTTCAAAACGTTTTCGGCAAAAGCAGCATCTTTCATTGGTTTTTGCCCGATAATGGCAATCCGTCCGATGGGTTTTCCATCGAAACTCCATAGCGTGGTTCCAATATAACTGTGTGCTTTCAAATCCCGAAGCGCTTCGTCGTGCGGGAATAACTGGCACACATTTTCAGGGAAGCAACAAATGGTTTTTCCAACCACATCGCCACACGGGGTATCTTTAAGTGTGTAGGAAACGTTGGCATCAAATTTACCCTCGTTATAAATAGCAACCGTTTGGGCGGTAAGCCCGTCTCCTTTGAGCTTGTCGATACAAACGTATTCCGAATCCAGGATTTCGGACAGATATTTTGCCAGCGATTCGAAGAAATTTTCATTGGAGCCCTGATACCCGGAAGTGCTTAGGAAAGTATGCACATCTTCCAACCTCTTTCGTTCGGTGATGTCCTGAACTGTACCATGTAAATTTACCATTTCCCCTGCTTCATTATAAATGGCACAACCACGGGTATTTGTATAGATAATAGTACCGTCAGATTTTACCATTTCAAAGTCAAGGTTATAGGGTTCACCGGTAGTAAAAGTTCTTGCTACTGCTTCATTTAATACTTTCCAGCTTTCGGCGGTATAGAAAGATGCCATATCAGCAAAAGCGGGTACCGGGATGTCTGGATTATGCCCATTTATATTACACAGCTCTTTTGACCATGTTACAAAACCTGTTTTAATATCCCAATGCCAACTCCCAATATTTGCCAGATGTTGTGCTTCCAGCAAATCTATTTCAGCCAGGCGATATTTTTCTTTGGTTGTCAAAAGCTCTGCTTCTGAACATTTTATTTCATCAATATCGGTACAGGTACCGAACCATTTTACTAACACTCCCAATTCATCAAATACAGGTACTCCGCGAATCAGCCACCATTTATATTCGCCATCAAAACGGAGAAGGCGGCATTCAATTGAGTAGGTGTCCATATTGGTGGTAGCATTTTGCCAGGCATCCCAGGCACGCTGCTGATCGTCGGGATGAAAAGGCTTATTCCAGCCATGTCCGTAACTTTCTTCCAACGTAAGACCTGTATAATTAACCCATTGCTCATTAAAAAAGATGGTCCATCCATCAGGACGTGTAATCCATACAATTTGTGGCATAGACTCCGCCAGTAAACGGAACTCATGTTCACTTTTTAACAACGCAACTTCTGCCAGTTTTCGCT
>CAYLTH010000002.1:57090-68073 GCA_964386485.1 uncultured Bacteroidales bacterium
AGTAAACGGAACTCATGTTCACTTTTTAACAACGCAACTTCTGCCAGTTTTCGCTTGGTAATGTCGCGCCAGGTAGTATGAAGCATGGTCTGTCCTTTAACTGCAATTGGCATAAGCGACACTTCCACGATAAACTCTTCGCCCTTCGTGTTGATATGTGTCCAATCGAAACGGTGCAGGCCGTTTTTATAGGCAAGATCAATCATTTCGATCGCTGCTTCCTTCGATTTGCGCCCATTCGGCTGAAATTCCGGCGAAGTCTTTACTGGTGTCATCAATAAAAATTGTTCGCGCGGCATTTGTAATAAGTTCAAAGCAGCCTGATTGCATTCTGCAAATACACCTTTACTGTCAATAAGCAGTATGGGATCAGCAGAATCTTCGAAAAGTTTTCTGAATGTAAGTTCGCTCTCCTTTTGCTTTTCCTCGGCCTGTTTGCGTTCGGTGATATCAATGAAACTAATCACTATTTCGGTAATTCCGCCTTTTGTATCCAACACCGGAAAACCATTCACAGTTAACCAGACAATATCATTTTTAACAGCTTGCTGCACGCCCAAAATCTGATCTTTTATTGGCTGCATACCATAAACAATTCTGTTAACGGGATATTCATCAATCGAAAGCGGTGTGTTATCTTCATGGATAAAATTCCATGCCGGGTCAATGGCAACCTTGCCTCTCATCTGATCGTCAGTTAAGCCCAATAGTACTGATGCCCTGTGATTATTCATTGTAATGGAAGTATCCGGCGCATGAACAACAATCCCGGCTTCGAGATTATTCAACAAACTACGGTACCGCTCTTCGCTATCTTTTATTTTCTCTTGGGCATTCATACTTTATACCTTTAAAACGGTTAATGTGGATTGTCGGTGTTTTTTGTATTGGCAATAAAATCACATACTCTATCTGGAACCGTTCAGGAAAATACCTGATAATCAAAGCTTTGTTGTTAAAATTGAAAACTGCCTGCTAAACAGTAATCAAATATAAGGGTATTTTATTCTTTTTGTATACAGATTGAATAAGTTTTTGCACTTAAGGTTTGTTTTTCGAAAAAAATGGAGGTAATACAAGAGATTGATACTGTTCAAATTATCCCTCCTGTGTCCCAAAACCACATGCGACCAGCCGGGTCGGGGTGCTTCTCCCGATGCACTGCCAAATGTGCAAATGTGCAAATATACCAGTAAACCAATCTACCAGCCAGAACACAAAAAATTCCGTTTATCTTTGCTCCTGTTTGAATAATTCGATATGAATACCTGTTTTTTCTATGATAAACTATACTGAATCCTCGATACGATCGATGGCCCTGCATGGGGTTGGAAATAAACTAAATGATGATGGAATCCGCATCTCCGGATCGCTGCTGAAAACCGATGCGGATGTCAGGGAAACACTCGCTGAATACTTTTTGTCGGCCTTCAAATCAGAAGAATACTTTAACTTCTTTCACGAAAGTGACCTGAAATACAATGAAGTTTACGAATTTGTGGCAGCCATTTTTGATGATCCTGACTGCCTGTTCGACGAATCGGTTTCACTGGCAAAACATCTGTACGAAAAAAGCATACACCCGAAAATCAAAGCGGGCGAATTATATGTCGTCTATTTCGATAGCTGTAACCTGGACGGCGAAACCGTGGATGCAGTCGGACTTTTCAAATCCGAAAACAAAGACCGCTTCCTGAAAGTAAACCCCAGCGGAACCGGGTACTCGGTTGAACAGGATGAAGGAGTTAATATTCATAAGCTCGACAAGGGCTGCCTGATCTTCAACATTGAGGAAGAAAACGGCTTTGTGGTTGCTGTTGTCGATAATACCAACAAAGGCACCGAAGCTCATTACTGGATTGATGAATTCCTGCACCTGAAACAACGTCGCGATGCCTACTCCAATACCCACAATATTCTTTCGATGTGTAAGGATTTCGTGACCAAAGAACTGCCGCGGCACTTTGAAGTGACCAAAGCCGATCAGATCGATCTGCTGAATAAATCCGTGGGCTTCTTCAAAAAGAACGACAGCTTTGATCTGCAGGAATTTACAAATGAGGTGATTGTCCAGCCCGGAATCATCGAGACCTTCAACCATTATAAAAAGGATTATGAACACGAACGGGATCTGGATATTGCCGATCAGTTCGATATCTCCGACAGTGCCGTGAAGAAACAATCCCGCGTTTTCAAAAGCGTAATCAAACTCGATAAAAACTTCCACATCTACATTCACGGGAACCGCGAACTGATCGAACAAGGTTCGGATGAACGCGGAAAATTTTACAAGGTCTATTATAAGGAAGAATTGTAAATGCATGAGATGCCCGATTTTTACTAAATTTATCCCCCTAAATTTACCTTTCATGAAGCGTTTCCCATTATTTTTCGTGGCCTTTGTGTTGAGCCTCCTTCCGTCGCTCCTGCTGGCCGGACCCTTTGATGAACTCATCAGCAAAGCCGGTACCGCCAAAGAGTATCCGAAAGACGCGCAAATCCTGATCTTCGACAGTACCCGGGTGGATGTTATGCCCAGCGGACTGAGTCATTTCTACATTCATCGACTGCATAAAGTGCTTACCGCCAAAGGAGCTCTCGAACTGAGTGTGATCAAATTCGATTATGATCCGCTGTCAGCCTATGCCGAAATACAAAAAGTAGTGATTTACCGGGCCAACGGAAGCGTTGAAAACCTCGATACAAAGAAATTCATGGATTATCCGGCACCGGCACGGGCCATTTACTGGGGTGCCCGCGAAGTGATGCTGGGCGTGGGCCGGCTCGAACCCGGTGATGCCGTGGAAGTGGTGTTGTTTAAGAAGGGATTTACCTACGCACTCCTGCAGGCGGATGATGAAGACCGCTTCATCCCCCCGATGAAAGGGCATTTCTACGATATCGTCCCCTTTTACAATGACTATCCGATTTTGTCAAAAGTGTATATCCTGTCCATTCCGAAAGACAAAATGCTTCAATATGAGTTCTACAACGGAGAAGCCAGTGTATCGCAGAGTCTGCAGGGTGATAAAATCCGCTATATCTGGTCGAAAAAACAAATCCTGCCGATAAAAACCGAGCCGGGTATGGTGGATAAATCGGATGTAGCCGCAAAATTGCTGATGTCGACCAACCCCGATTGGAAAGCCAAATCGCTTTGGTTTTTCGGGGTGAATGAAGATTTCGGGAGTTTTAAAACAACTCCGGCTATTACTGCTAAGACGCGGGAAATCCTGAAAGCAGCCCGGACTGAAGAAGATTCCATCGCTCTATTAACCCACTGGTGTGCCGATGAGATCCGGTATTCGGGGCTTTCGATGGGTAAAGGAGAAGGATTTACGCTGCATACGGGCGAAATGACTTTTGCCGACCGCGCCGGAGTTTGCAAGGACAAGGCCGGGATGCTCATTACCATGCTGCGGGCCGCGGGATTCGAGTCGTACCCGGCAATGACCATGGCCGGTTCGCGCATCGACTATATCCCTGCCGATCAGTTCAACCATTGTGTAACGGTGGTTAAACGCCGCAGCGGAGATTATCAGTTACTCGATCCCACCTGGGTTCCCTTCCTGCGCGAGCTCTGGTCGAGTGCCGAACAACAACAAAATTACCTGATGGGGGTTCCGGAAGGAGCCGACCTGATGGAAACACCGGTTTCGGATGCCGCCAACCACTATTTCCGGCTGAACGGAACCTCCTCCCTCCTGGCCGACGGAACACTGAACGGAACCTTCACCCTGACCGCTGAAGGCCAGACAGATGCAGGTATTCGCCGCTTTTTTACCGGAGGCCTTAAAGAACAATGGAAAATGCAGATGGAAAAAGAACTGCTGAAAGTAGCATCACAGGCTAAGCTTATCAGCATTGATTTTGGCGATCCCTATGCCTATCAAAAAGGTCCCATCCGCATTGTTTTCAATTATACGATTCCGAATTACGCCACTGCCGGGCCTTCGGGCATGGTCTTCGTACCGCTGCTCGCGTCGAACCTGTTTAAGAACGTGCAGGCTCATCTGAATACCAATACCAGCCTGGCCGAACGCAAATTCCCCTTCCGTGACCGATGCTCGCGTATGGTCGAAATTACCGAAACCATTACGCTTCCTGAAGGATATTCGATGGTAAGCGGACCGGCTGCCATTGCACATAACGGCGCGGCTGCTTCCTTCACCGCTTCACTGATTCAGCAGGGCAACCAGATCATTCTGAATGAAAGTGGTCGTTTCGAAAAACGCATCTATGATGCTGCCGACTGGCCCGAATTCAAGAAAGCCGTTCTGGCTCAGCTTAGTTATTCCACCGAACCTGTTGTCCTCAAATCCAAATAAGCCTGTCCTATGAAATCAACTATACTTTCCTTGCTGCTCGTTCTTTTTCTGGCTCCGGTCTTTTCATTTTCTCAGACCCTGGAAACAGATGCCCGCTTCAATCTGGTGAAAAAAACATATACACTTAATCCCGATGGCAGTGTGAGTCAGCGCGTGGTTAAAGAATGTAAACTTTTTACATACAACTCATTTCACAGGTTATATGGAGAAACATTTATATTGTTTAATCCTCGTTTTCAGACCCTGAAAATCAATTCCTGCTATACAATAATGGCCGACGGAAAAAAGGTAAAAGCGCCCGAAAATGCCTTCAATGAAGTCCTCCCCCGTTTTGCGGCCAATGCTCCGGCATTTAATCATCTGCGCGAAATGGTGGTCACCCATACCGGACTGGAAGTGGGCGCCACCATTGTACTGGATTACGAAATCATCTCCAAAAAGGAGTTCTTTCCTTATCTGATGGGACAGGAAGTGCTGGCAGAAACGGTTCCGGTGGACGAATTCCAGCTTAGCATGATCGTTCCGAAAGATCAGGTTTTCAATTACCGATTGTATAATGCGGCTGTAGAAACCAAAATCAGCACCAACGACAAATCAAAAACCTATTCCTGGACATTCCGTAATCTGAATTCGATGATGCCCGAACCCAATCTTCCGGCTGAATCCCGCTATCTTCCAGTTATCAGGTATACCACGTTTAAGGATATGCAGGATGCGATCCGTTTCCTGACCAAACAGGATGCATTTCAGTTTGTAATGCCCGACGATTTGAAATCAGGGATTGATGCGTTAAAAAAGGATAATCCGGATTTACTGCAGGCAGCATTGAAAATTCAGGATAAGGTGGTAAACGATTATCAACTCTATCCGGTTCCGCTGAGTCTGGCAGGGTTTCAGGTCAGTACACCCCTTACCGTGCACCGGGAAGCCGGCGGAACTGCTCTTGAAAAGGCTTGTCTGATGGCGGCCATGCTCAAACACCTCGGCCTGGCATCTGCTGTTGTGGGAGTTCAGGATGCATATTATGACAAAGGGACCGGTGATGTTGGCAATTTCGGGCAGTACCTGGTTCAAACACTTATTCCGGGCGGGAAAGCGATCTTTCTCTCCGTCCTTCATACCGATACTTATGATCAGGCACTGGCCCTGGGCGGAAAAACGCTCGTATTCATGGAAGCCGGAAAGGACCTGAAGGCGGAAACCCTGAAACCTGTTGAAAGTGAAACAGAACTCAAAGCGAAACTCAAACTGGATGCGGAAGGCAGCCTGAGCGGAGTTGTGGAATTGGATCTGGCAGGCGCTTCGAATCCGTATTTTGACCTGAAAAGCGATGTCTCAAAGGCAAAAAGTCTGCTGAAAGCCTTGCCGGGCAAGACTGAAATAAAAGATACACCCAAAATTGAAGCGGGTGGCTCACAGCTTACTTTCAGCCTGCAGGCAGGTGATAAAGTAAAGAAAAACGGGTCGTTTTTTAGTCTGGAAATCCCATGGATCTCAAATGGTTTATACAGCCGCAATCTGGGCGAATTAACAACCGACCGGAAACATCCCATCGATATTTCTGTGCCTCATAGTGAAGAAGCAGACATCGAAATTGAACTCTCTGCCGGGATGAAAATGGCGGGAAATCCGGTAAATATCTCCCTGAAAAATCAGGCAGGCGAACTTCGCATTCAGATTAAACAGGAAGGTAATAAACTGATTATCAAGAAAGAAATCGAATTAAATGTTTCTGTACTGAGTCCTGATTTCTACAAACAGCTCCGCGAACTCACCAGCATCTGGTATAGCAAATCAAACCGGGAAATCCTCCTTAATTTGGAAATTTGATAACCTGCCTGACTGCGTCACGCAGGCAGGTTTGGAAATTTGGAAATGTTTATTTCAGGATGTAACGATGCGTCCCAATCGTGCAGTCACAGCCTGTCTTGCATATCCGAGTGCTCTTTGTTTAACCAGAATCAACTGGATTTCTTCCTCTTCTACAGTGGTTTTCAGGGTATGACTAAAATCAAAAATCATCTTCTCGATTTTTTTGAGTTTAAAGGAAAGTACAGAGGAAGTCACCATTTCGGCCAGAATTTCCTTCTCGGTAGGCACCGAAATGTTTTTCTTTTCGGCCCAGTTTTTCGACAGGCTATAGGGGCTGCTGATCAGATCCACGGCGGCGATGGCGTAGCTTTCCTTGGGATGCTGAATAAAAAACTGTTCATCCGGAAAATCACCAAGCTCAAGCTTGAGGGCAAATTCATTGAAAATCTCCTGGTACACCGGATTGGAAAACGGGATTTCATCCACCAAAATATCATGTACAATAAATCCGGCGACTTTAACCCGGATCACTTCTCCGTATTCATCGCGTGCATCGGTAACCATTTCTTCATTCGCGTGAACAAACAGCAGACGGATGAGTTCCCGTTCCTGAAATTCGGTGTCATTCTGGTCGAAAGTGAGTGCCCGGTCCCGAACCGGCTGAATATCAGGCAAATCCTGAACCTGTTGTCCGCCTTCTTCTTCGTTGATTTTGGCAAATTTCTTCCTGAGAATCTTGTTCAGCTCATTCATCAGGCTTTGCTCGGTGATGTTCAGGATGTTGCTGCATTCCTTCACATACACATTCCGGCTGATGGCATCGGGTATCAGACCAATCGAATTCACGATTTCGCGGATCATGGTGGCCCGCTTGATCGGGTCATTCTGGGCTTCTTTTAACAAAATCCCCGTCTTGAAGAGGATGAAATTGTTGGCTGATTTCTCCAGAAAGGCAGTCACATCATCATGGCGGTTCTTGCGGACAAATGAATCCGGGTCTTCCTTATCGGGGAACAACACAATTTTCACATTCATGCCCTGTTCCAGAAACATGTCGATTCCCCGGAATGAAGCCTTGATCCCGGCTGCATCCCCGTCGTATAAAATGGTGATATTGGCCGTGAAGCGTTTGATCAGTTTGATCTGATCGAGTGTAAGAGCTGTACCGGAGGAGGCTACAACATTCTGAAATCCGGCCTGATGCAGGGAAATAACGTCGGTGTACCCCTCAACAAGATAACATTCATCTTTTGTTATGATGGCATTCCGGGCCTGGTAAATTCCATACAGGGTGGATCCTTTGTGATAAATTTCTGATTCGGGCGAATTCAGGTATTTCGCTTTTTGTGGATCTGAAATCAGAACACGTCCGCCAAAACCGATGATACGACCCGACAAACTCTGAATCGGAAAAATGACCCGTGCCCGGAAACGATCGTAATGTTTGTCCTCTTTCGTGGTAACGAGCCCGGTTTTTTCGAGAAATTCCATTTTATACCCGGCCTGCAAGGCTGCTTTGAGCAATCCGTCCCATTTTTCGGAAGAATATCCCAGGTTGAATTTCTTGAGTGTATCGGTGGTGAAACCCCGTTCTTTAAAGTAAGACAAGCCTATGCTTTTGCCTTCGTCGGTTTCGAAAAGATTGTTTGCGAAGTAGTTAGCCGCAAACTGGTTCAGTGCCAGCAGACTTTCACGCGCATCCAGCACCTGTTTTTCCTCGGGACTGAGTTCGGTTTCCTCAATTTCGATGGAATACTTCTTTGCCAGATAGCGGATGGCTTCGGGATAACTGAAATGTTCATGTTCCATGACGAACTTCAGTGAATTCCCGGCTTTCCCGCATCCGAAACATTTAAAAATCCCCTTTGCCGGAGAAACATTAAATGAAGGGGTTTTCTCGTTGTGAAACGGACAAAGCCCCTGTAAATTAACACCCCGCTTCTTTAAATGGACAAAATCCCCGACAACCTCCTCAATGCGGGCGGTTTCCAGGATATTCTGTATAATCAGGGGTGATATCATTTTTAGTTTTTAAAGAGTTGATACACAATAGATAAGGCTTTGTTATCCGTACCGGCACCGACAGTCAGGCCCTGTTTGGGATCCCGGAACATGATTTTCCGGAGCGAGCCGCTGCTGTGGGTATTTTCCACTTTCCAGTTTAGTCCGCCATCGGTTGTATGAAACACTTTGCCTTGTTCTCCGCAAATCCAGCCTTCATCCGGATTCAGGAAATAAATATCATTCAGGTCTGTCAGTGTAAAGGCATTGATTTCATTCCAGGTCCGGCCAGCATCCTCTGTGCGGAGCAGTAAGCCTCCTTCACCGGCAATAAAACCGTGGATACTATCGGTAAAGTGCACTTTCTTAAGGTGTTTCCCACCTGCCAGCGTATCCACTTCCCAGGTTTGGGCGGTATCCAGGCTGTATACAAAAATTCCGTTCATACCCACTGCCCAGGTACTCCCCCCGATGGCATGCACCGACTTCAGGATTTCTTCGGCACCACAAGGATGTGATTGCCAGGTATTTCCTCCATTTTTACTCTGCAAAATCATAGAATTTCCTGTGTTGTCAGGAGATCCAACCATCCAGGCATCTGTGGAATTCGCAAAATAAAGATCATACAAATTATAGTCAATGGATAAAGCAATGGTGTCAGAGCTTACCCAGTTATCCTCTGTACGAATCAGCAGTCCATCGCTGCCGCATACCCAGATTCCCCAGCCATGTATGGCAATATCATGCAGATTATATCCGCTGATGACGACTTTCCGCTCCCAACTCAAACCATTATCGTTTGAATAATAAACAGAACCCGAATCCCCGCAAGCCCAAATGGCAGAATCAAACCCAAGGTCCAGGCCGTTCACCGGAAATGCATAATCAGGACTACCGGAAATACGCCATTCAAATGCTGAAATAATAACAGGATCCGGAACAAAAGCTTCATCTTTATTGCAGGATGCCATAAAAAAAACAAGTATACTGCTGAAATACAGCACAATAACCTTAATTGTCGATTTTACCATAGTCGAAAATTTACGATCCTTATTATAATGGTATAACATTGCTCAAAATTACAGAAAACTAATTGAGCCCGCCTGAGAAGTTTTTAACATTCGAAAATCGATGCGGGTATCAGGAATAAGTTTAATTTTATCCTTCATTTTAAGAAACGTGAAAACAGCTCCGGGAAAATCGGTCCTTATTTTGCTAATCGTCACCATGCTGGCTCACGGCTTGTATGCACAGGATCAGGGAAATATACGGTTTGACAGGCTGACATCGGAGCAAATCAGGATTGAGAAAGGCTTGTCGCAAAACACGATTTTCTCTATTCTGCAGGATAGCAGGGGATATATGTGGTTTGGCACCTGGGATGGTCTCAATAAATACGACGGGTATCAGTATGAAATCTTCCGGCCTGCCATTTTTGATACAACAACGAGCCTGAGCAATAAATCCATTTTCACACTTTATGAGGACGCAGATGGAAGTTTGTGGGCCGGAACTCAGGAAGGAATTAACCGTTATGACCGAAAAACCGGGACATTCCGTGTCTGGAAAAAGGGATCCAAACCCTGGCTTTCCATCAGCAGTGATACGGTTACCTGTATTGCTCCGGCAGGGAATGGAGATTTATGGATCGGAACATTCAAAGGGCTCAGTAAATACAGCAAAGCCACGCAGAAAGTAACGACACAGGTGAGTAAATCACTGTTACGCAGTGCCATCCGGAATCAGAATATTTTAGGTCTTATTCCAGACCGGAATTCTCTTTGGTTTGCAACGCCTTCCGGCATTTACCTGTTTGAACCGAATTTTGACCAATTGAAATTCTGGTCGGTAACCAAAAGTGGTCTCCCGTTTAAAGATTTGACAGTCAACACCTTCATCCGTGATGGTTCGGATGCGTTCTGGGTGGGTACCAATCATGGCTTACTCCGGTTTGAACCTGATTTGAACCGTTGGACCTCACGTAATCAACTGAATAACAAACCGCTGATCGACAATTCATCGGATGTTGCATCCTTATTACTCGACCACACCGGAGTATTGTGGATGGGTACCCGGGGCAATGGATTGTATCGCTATGATATTCCAAATCAATCAGTTGAACATTACATCAATGACCCGGATGATCCTTTTAGCCTGAGCAATAATTTTATTTCCGTTCTGTTTGAAGACCGGTCTGGCATTATCTGGGTGGGTTCGAGTTGGAACGGGGTCAATAAAATAGTCCGGAATAAATCTCAATTCAGACATGTTTATCCGACCTCGAACAACAATAAGAGTTTGAATAACAATCTGATATGGACTTTTCTGGAAAAATCTCCGGATGTTTTGTGGATAGGAACCGAAAACGGAATCAATTGTCTGCACAAGCCAAGTGGAACATACACCTACATCCGGCAGGCTCCGGGCAGTAACACCTGTCTGCCGGGGAATAAAATCCGAAAATTTTTCAGGGATTCGCGGGGTGATATTTGGGTAGCTACTGATAATGAAGGACTTTGCCGGTTTAACAAGGGAGATCCTTCGTCGTGTAAATTGTTTGTACATGACGCTGCTAATCCGGCAAGCTTACCGGTAAACGGGGTGCTTGATATTGAGGAGGATCGGGATGGATTTTTGTGGCTGGCCACCCGGGGAGGCGGATTAACCCGCTATAATCCTGATAATGAACAGTTTTATAGTTACAGAAATAAAGAAGGCCTGGCGCATTCGCTGAGTTCCAATACGGTATGGTCGGTATTTATCGACAGCCGCCAGCGCATTTGGGCCGGAACTTCCAATGGTTTGAGCCTCTTCATTCCATCGACTCAGCAATTCCGGGTAT
>CAYLTH010000002.1:68173-70331 GCA_964386485.1 uncultured Bacteroidales bacterium
GGAACTTCCAATGGTTTGAGCCTCTTCATTCCATCGACTCAGCAATTCCGGGTATTCCGACACGAGGCCGGTAATCTGAATTCACTTTCGAGCAATGATGTGTTTGACATTATTGAAGATAAAAAAGGCATCCTCTGGATTGGTACATCTGGCGGAGGTCTTAACCGGTATGATCCTGTAAAAGAAACGATTACCGTATTTTCGGAATCAGAAGGGCTTTCCAATAATGTGGTATACAACATTTTATTGGATGAATCTTCTCTGGTGTGGATGATTACGAATTATGGGATCAGTTGCTTTGATCCGGTAAATTCCCTGTTTTATAATTACGACGTGCGCGACGGGGTTCAAAGTAATGAGTTCAATTATGGGGCAGCGTATCGGTCGTCGAAGGGAGAAATGTATTTTGGCGGCATGAACGGCTATAACCACTTCTTTCCCAAGCTGATCCGCAAAAATAATTACATTCCTCCGGTTACGGTCACCAGTTTTAAAATCCTGAACAAACTGCTACCCGGCGATTTGAATAATGGAGATACGATAGAATTAAAGTATTTTGAGAACTTTTTTACGATTGGTTTTGCTGCGCTTGATTTTACCAATCCTTCCCGAAACCGCCACCGTTACTTTCTGCAGGGAATTGAAAAGGAATGGAAACTTTCCGAAGTGGATCGCCATCAGGTAAGCTACACCGATGTAAAGGAAGGGAAATACATTTTCCGGCTGATCGGCTCGAATAATGACGGGGTCTGGTCGGAAAGGGAGTTCAGGCTGGTTATTATCATTCATCCTCCCTGGTATGGAACCTGGTATTTTAAGGGCTTGATGATTGCCATCCTTTTGGCGGGAATATGGTTTTTTATAAGTCGGAGAATCAATAAGTTAAAACAAAAACACAGCATTGAGAAAAAGCTGCTGACCCTTGAAAATCAGGTGCTGGATGTTGAGCGGAAAGCCTTGCAGCTTCAGATGAATCCACATTTCATTTTTAACGCCATGAATTCGATTCAGGGCTTTATCCTGTCGAACGATACCGATAAAGCCATTTATTACCTGAGTCGGTTTTCGCATCTTATGCGTCTGATTCTCAACAATTCACGCGAAAGTTATGTATTGATGGCCAGCGAATTAAAGGCCATTGAATACTATGTTGAACTGGAACGTCTGCGGTTTGATAACCGTTTTGATTTTACCCTGACGCTGCCGTCTAATTTAGATCCGGAGCACATTGAGATACCCCCGATGCTCATCCAGCCGTATTTGGAAAATGCGATCATTCACGGATTTAATTCCTTCATAGGCAATGGGTTAATAACGATGGAAGTGGTTTTATCAGAGGGGTTAATCCGGATCAAACTTGAAGACAATGGCATCGGCCGGGCTAAGTCGAAAGAAATTCAGGCAGGGATGGGCTTGAAAAGAACATCGATGGGGATGTTTATTACGGCAAAAAGGGTCGAATTATTGAAACGCAACAAATCGGAACGATTCAACATCAAAGTAACCGACCTCTATGATGCCGGGGGGCTGGCCAAAGGCACCCGGGTAGAAATTGAACTGGTACCACGAATCATAAATGAACATTCATGATCCATACCATTATAATAGACGATGAGCGCACTTCGCGGGAAACCCTGAAAAAAATGCTCGACCGGTATTGTCCGGAGGTTACGGTTATTGCCGAAGCAGACGGGTACCAGAGCGGACTTGAAATTCTCAAACAATACAGTCCGGATGTTTTATTTCTCGATGTTCAGATGCCGGACGGCAGTGGGTTTAAATTGCTTGAGAATCTGCACGGTATTGATTTCGAAGTTGTTTTTACCACGGCTTATGATCAGTTTGCGATTCAGGCAATAAAATGCAGTGCACTGGATTATCTGATGAAGCCGATAGATGTAACAGAATTGAAAGAGGCCATTGAAAAGGTAAAGAAGATTAAAAATAAACCTGCCGTAAATAAAAAGGTTGAAGTTTTAATTGACAGCTTACAACGGCCTGAACGCTACCCTGAGCGAGTTGTTCTGAATACAGCTGACACCATCCATGTTGTTGACTCTTCAAGCATAATTCGCTGTGAATCTGATGATTACTACACCCGATTTTTTTTCAAAGACCAAAGTAGTTTATTGATTTCCAAAACATTAAAGGATGTAGA
>CAYLTH010000002.1:70431-83600 GCA_964386485.1 uncultured Bacteroidales bacterium
GAAATGCGCACTGTATTTTTACCCTACCATACCCGTAGCCAAGTCAGGGAGGTAAGGTGAAAATTATTCAAAATGTACCATTATGAACAATTTTGCTGCCGGTTTTGGAGATTATCTTGTACCCGTTCTCGTTGTGATCTGGGTAATTTTTTCACTCATGAAAAAATTCAGGGGAGTGCGCACGACCCCAAACGCAGAAAATGATCAGGAAGAAGTTCAGGATAATACAGGTTCGATAAAGACCTTGTTGGAGCAAATGCTTTTAGGTGAGGAGTTTACAGCAAAACAACCCACCCGCAATGCAGCCCAGACCACAACGCATGACGAAAAAGAAGTTACTCCGGTGGCTTTTCGTTCTTCTTCAGAACCGGCACCCTTCCTGACCTACGAAAACTCACTATATAAAGGAGGAGAAATGACAGAAGGGCCTGGTTTTTCCAAAATGGAAGCCACGATTTTACCTTCACGGGAAGAAATCACCCCTGTTTTTACCTGGGAAAGCCAGGATATGAAACGTGCCATTATCCTCTCCGAAATTCTGAAACGCCCATATCTGTAGGAATACAGACAAAATTAGCCGTAGGGTAAAATAATGGCTTGTAAAAATAGAAATATTCCTACCTTTACCCGGATTTTTTAGGCACTAAGGTTAATGAACAAAAAACTGCTGTCTATGTTGCGAAAACTACTTATTATTATTGGATTTTTATTAACATCTCATGCACTTGTCGTTGCACAGTCGGGAGCCCTTAAGGGGAAAATCGTTGATAAAGCTACCAAAGAACCGATCCCATTTGCCAATGTAATCATTGAATCTGGCGGGTCGCAGGTTGGAGGTTCCACCTCAGATTTTGACGGGAACTTCACCATTAAACCAATCACTCCGGGAAAGTACGACCTGAAAGCGACTTTCATGGGGTACAAAAATTTGTTAATCAAGGGGGTTGTTATCAATTCTGATAAGATCACCTTTTATGACATCACGCTCGAATCAACCACGGTAAACCTGGAGACATTCGAAGTTGTCGATTACAAAGTACCCCTCATCTCAAAAGACAAAACATCTACAGGAGGAACGGTGACTTCGGAAGAAATTGCCAAAATGCCGAACCGTTCTGCTGATGCTGTTGCCACAACCGTTGGAGGGGTATTCTCTGCCGACGGGGAAAGAGGTAGTGTACGTGGAGGACGTGTCGAGGGTACAGTTATGTACATCGACGGTATCCGTGTTCGCGGGTCGAACAGTCTCCCGCAATCCGCTATCGAAGAGGTAACGGTGATCACCGGGGGTCTTCCGGCACAGTACGGAGATGCAACCGGTGGGGTTATTAACGTAACCACCAAGGGTCCATCCCGTTTCTTCGGAGCCGGTATTGAACTTGAAACTTCTCAGTTTCTCGACCGTTTCGGGCATAACCGACTGGGGTTCAATATGCAGGGACCAATCTGGAAAATTAAAAAAGATTCACTCAATTCTGTTGCAGTTCTAGGGTATTTCATCGCTGGTGAAATGGCCTATGATATGGACGGAAGGCCTTCTGCCATCGACCTTTACAAGGTTTCCGATGCAAAACTGGCTGATCTGATTGCCAATCCATTGCGTCCGGCAGGGCTTTCTTCAGGAGGTACGTACAAAAATGCTGACTTTGTTAAAAGTAGTGACCTTGAAAAAATCAAACGTACCATCAACACAGAAAACCTGAATTTTAACCTCAGTGCAAAGCTGGATATCCGGACAACTCCTACGATTAATCTTTCGGTTGGAGGATCGCTCAACTATAGCAATTATATGGCATATAGTTTTGCCGGTTCCTTATTCAACTCTGACAATAATGCTCAGGTCATCAACAGTACCTGGCGTGTTTTCGGTCGTTTTACCCAGCGTTTCCCAACGGATCGCGACAGTAAATCGCTGATCCGGAACGTATATTATACAGTACAGGCCGATTATACCCGTTTTAATCAGACCGTACAGGACGAAAATCACAAGGACAAGCTCTTCAATTACGGTTATGTAGGAAAATTTACTTCCCACCGTGCCAAATCTTATGAATTGGGTACAGATACACTGCTCAACCTGAGCAATGTATGGCTGCAGACCGGTTACCGTGATACCTTGTACAGCTTTGATCCTTCAAACCTGAATCCTGAAGTAGCCAATTATACAAGCTATTACAGCCAGCTTTTTGCCAATCAGGTTGAAAATCACCTCGAAAATCCTACCCAGTATCAATTGGGTGGAGCATTACTCAATGGTGAAAACCCTGAAAATATTTATGGCCTCTGGAGCAGTGCCGGAACCCAATATAATGGATACAGTGTTGCTGACAATGCCCAGATCGGGATCAATATCAATGCCAATGCCGACGTAGGAAACCATGCTCTCCAGTTTGGTATCCAGTATGAACAGCGGAACGACAACTATTACGGATTTGCTCCTGTTGGATTCTGGCGACTGATCGACCCGCGCACCGGTCTGGTGAACAAACATATCAGCCAGGCAGGGGATAAAAATAACCCGATGCCGGTATATGACCAGTTTGGTGTATTTCAGGATACCATTAATTATCCTGACCTGATTGACCTAACCAAACAAAGCTATTTCGATTACAATCTCCGTAATAAACTCGGGCTGGATCCGAATGGAAGCGACTGGATTGATGTGGATTCCTACGATCCAAGTTTCTACAGTGTAGATATGTTCAGTGCTGATGAGTTGCTGAATTCAGGTAAATCACTGGTAAACTATTATGGATATGATTATACCGGTAAAAAAATCAGCAACAAACCAAGTTTCGCTGATTTCTTCACAGCAAAAGATGAATTTGGAAATTACAAACGTGAAATCGGTTCTTATGAACCTATTTATATTGCCGGTTACATTCAGGATAAATTTGCTTTCAGCGACCTGATTTTCAATATTGGATTGCGTGTCGACCGTTTTGATGCTAACCAGATGGTTTTAAAAGATCCTTATCTGTTGTATGAAGCAAAAACTGTTAAAGAGGTAAGCAATCTCGGTGAACATCCTGAAAACATGGGTGATGATTATGTGGTATATGTTGATAATCCAGCCAATCCATCAAAAATTGCAGGTTATCGTAATGAAGCAAAATGGTATACCGCAACAGGTACTGAAATTCCGGATCCTGATGCATACGGTCTTGGAACCAATAATCCTCCATACTTGCTGAATCCGGGAGATAAGACGATTAAAGCTTCTGCTTTCAAGGATTATGAGCCACAGACCAATCTGCTGCCCCGTATTTCTTTCTCTTTCCCGATTTCAGACGAAGCCTTGTTTTTTGCACATTATGATGTGTTAACACAACGTCCGAGCGGTAGTGTTCGTTTCGACCCCACTGATTATCTCTTCCTCGAAACCATCGGAACAACCTTTATCAACAATCCTAACCTGAAATCGTCGAAAACCATCGACTATGAAGTAGGATTCCAACAGAAATTATCCAATAGTTCTTCCTTGAACCTGAGTGCTTTCTACCGTGAAATGCGTGATCAGATTCAGGCTTACTATTTTGCCGGAGCATATCCAAAACCATATTACTCCTTTAATAATATCGACTTTGGTACAGTAAAAGGGCTTATTGTTTCTTATGACCTTCGTCGTACCGGCAATGCCCGTGTTCGTGCAAGTTATACCTTACAGTTTGCTGATGGAACAGGATCAGATAATGAATCTGCACAATCTCTGGTATTATCCAATGAGCCAAAACTCAGAAACCTCCGTAGTACTTTCCCGGTTGACTATGACCGTCGTCATGCACTGAATATTGTATTTGACTACCGTTATGAAGGCGGACCAAAATACAACGGACCACAGTGGACTAAAACCAAGAATGGCAAAACCAAAACCTATGCCCCGCTGGAAAATACCGGTATGAGTGTCACCTTTAATGGTGGTTCAGGTACTCCTTACAGCCGTTCAAGCAGAGCCGGGTTCCTGGGTGGAAACAGCATTATGATTGGATCCGTAAATGGTTCACGTCTGCCATGGCAGTTCAGAATGGATGCCCGTATTGACAAAGATTTCGACTTAAGCTGGGGCAAACCGGGAAGAAGAAAATCATTGTTTATGAATGTTTACTTCGAACTTCTGAATGTACTGAATTCACAAAACATTCTTTCGGTTTACCGTGCAACCGGTAACCCTGACGACGACGGCTATCTTGCCTCACCACAGGCTCAACCTGAAATTGCAATCAAAACAGACCCACAGGCCTTTATTGATATGTATCAGATCAGGGTAAACAGCCCATACAACTATAGCCAGCCCAGACGTGCCCGTCTTGGTGTTTCGCTGAATTTTTAATCAGAATTATTAAAAAATTATCTATACCATGAAAAGCATATTGCGCATTCTGATCATCGTCCTCGTAGGACTGATCGCCGCACAGGAATCATATGCCTACAAAAATATCGGGGTGAAGTCATCGGTTAATGTTCCGAAATCTTCAGCTGCTGCCTGCGCTGCCGGTGCCGCCTTTACCGATTTATTTGTGAATAATGTACGCTGCCGTATCAATACCGGTGGTGATATGTGGTGGGATCTTCAGGGAGTTGCCAAATATTTTATCCCCGGGAATACTCAGAAAACATCCATGTTCTCTGCTGCCTTATGGATTGGCGGTCTTGACGTGAATGGTCAGCTTAAATTAGCTGCACAACGCTACAGAAGCAATGGAAATGATTACTGGCCCGGCCCGATTACTACAGACGGAAATGCATCTGTTGATGCTGAAGTGTGTACCGAGTTTGATAAACATTTCCGGATGAGAAAATCTGAAGTGGAATCATTCCGTCGCTGGTACCTTTCTGGCGGAGTAGAAGGTGAAGTAACACAGGCGATTAAGGATTGGCCCGGAAACGGTGATGAATCCAAAAAACAGAGTGCTTACCTTGCACCATTCTATGATAACAATGGAGATGGTGTTTACAATTACCTTGATGGTGATTATCCTTATTATGATTTCACCAACGAATTATGCAAAGCCAATGTCCCTACTCCGGAAACGGAAGCTGGTATTGTAAATGGTGGTATTCTGGCCGACCAGGTATTGAAAGGTGATGAAACCATCTGGTGGGTTTTCAACGATAAGGGAAATATTCACAGTGAAACCCAGGGATCAGCTATTGGTTTTGAAATCCGTGCCCAGGCTTTCGGATTCTCTACCAATGACGAAATCAACAGTATGACGTTCTACTCCTATGAAATCATCAACCGCTCCATTTATCGTTTGACCGAAACCTATTTCAGCCAGTGGGTAGATACTGACCTCGGTGATGCCTGGGATGATTATGTTGGTTGTGATGTACAACGCGGCCTTGGATATTGCTATAACGGTGATGCTGTTGACGGTTCCGGTAAGGAAGATGAATATGGTGTACAACCTCCGGCTATTGGTGTTGACTTTTTTCAGGGTCCGTATATGGATGTTGATGGATTGGATAACCCAAGAATTAATCCTCAAACCGGTGAACTGGTTTGCGATGTAAGTATTAATGGTGTAAACTTTGGTGATGGTATTGTTGATAACGAACGTTTTGGGATGCGTCGGTTTGTATTTCATAACAATTGCGGTTCAGGACCAACCTGTGACCCTGACAATGCTTCAGAATATTATAACTTCCTGAGAGGAATCTGGGGTGACGGAATTCGTATGAAATATGGCGGAAACGGACACCCGAACTCAGGTTCTACCAATGTTGATGCTGACTTTATGTTCCCTGAACTCAGTGACCCTTGTAACTGGGGTACTGCCGGAATTCAGCCTCCGGGATTTCAAACAGGTGCAGGCGGAAGTGGTGAAATCTGGACGGATGCCAATGCCGGCAATCCTCCTGACGATCGTCGTTTTATGCACTCCTGCGGTCCATTTACCCTGGAACCGGGATCTGTAAACTATATTACTGTCGGTATTCCCTGGGCACGTGCCACTTCAGGCGGTCCCTGGGCTTCTGTTGAACTCCTGCGTATCGTGGATGATAAATGTCAGAAATTGTTCGATAACTGTTTCAAAGTACTTGAAGGTCCTGATCATCCGGATTTAGTAGTTCAGGAACTCGATCGTGAAATCCTTCTTTTCATCAAGAATTACAAAGGATCAAACAATGAGCATGAAACGTACAATGAATACGATGCAAATATCATTACTCCGGATAGCCTTGCGCCCGATAGCACCTACCATTCTCCGGCTATCAGAAGAGATTCCGTATACAAATTTGAAGGATACCAGATTTTCCAGTTAGCCAATGCTACTGTAACCGATCTGACCAATCTGGATGATGCCCGTCAGGTTGCCCAATGCGATGTTAAAAATGGTGTAACAACCCTTATTAACTTTGAATATAACCAGGATTTACAGGCCAATGTGCCGGTAAAAATGGTGGAAGGTGCCGACCGTGGTATTCAACATTCGTTCCGCGTATTTGAGGATCAGTTTGCAACCGGTGATAAACGACTGGTGAACCACAAACAGTATTATTATGTTTGTGTTGCTTACGCCTATAACAATTACTCAACCTATTCACAGGATCCAAACGTACTTGGCGGATTACTCGGACAGAAAAAACCCTATCTGATTGGTCGTAAACAACCTAAAATCCAGACAGCTATTCCTCACCTTATTGAACCGGAATCCAATGGCACTGTATTGAATGCTCAATATGGCGATGGACCGAAAATTACCCGTATCGAAGGACAGGGTAATGGCGGTATGGTTCTCGACTGGACTCAGGCCAGTATGGACGCATTGATGGAAAAAACAAGTCCTCCTTTTATTCTGGAGAATCCGGAATTTGAAAATGGCAAAGGTCCGATTGATGTAAAAGTTATTGATCCTCTGAATGTTAAAAGAGGGAAATATGAACTTCGGTTTATCCCGCGTGCCGACAATATTATTGACAGTGCCAAATGGGAACTGACCAATACGCTGACCGGTGATGTATATCTCAGTGATACCAGTATCAAGGTTTCCAATGAGCAATTACTCCTTGATATCGGATTATCAATTCAAATCAAACAGGTATTGCGTCCGGGCAGAACTCCACAAAACGATGTTATGGAAGTTCAGAACGGATACCTCGAATCTTCTATCTCCTTCGCCGACAGCTCCAAAATCTGGTTAACAGGTGTCGTTGATATTGATGTACCGGGTCCATGGAACTGGATACGTTCCGGAGTATTGGATGATCAGGATAATTCCGTTAACAACGACTGGGATATGGGAACTTTCCCGTATGACCCTGATGAAGATTACGAAAAGACAGTCGGAAGAACATGGGCACCTTATAACCTCTGTGCATACAGAGATCAGGGAGAAGCTACTCCTGCCTATAGCCGTCCGTCGAAATCGATCTTTAAAATGGCAAGCCTGGCCAGTGTCAATGTTGTGATTACCAAAGATAAATCAAAATGGACCCGTGTTCCGGTTATCGAAATGAGCCCGGATAAGAACCTCAGCCAGGGTAATGTTGACCGTTATGATATCCGCAAAGCACAATCTGTTGACAAGAACGGAAATCCTGCTCCTGTTGGTTCAGGTATTAGTCAGAATCCGGAAGATCCGAACTTCATTGCCGAAACCGGTATGGGTTGGTTCCCGGGTTATGCTATCAACCTCGAAACCGGTGAACGTCTGAATATGGCTTTCTCCGAAGACTCCTGGCTGGTAACTGATAACGGACGTGATATGCTTTGGAATCCAACTGATATTGATCCGAACAATCCATTCGCCAGTGCTCATTACCTGAGTAATCTCGGAAAAGTAATCTTCGGTGGAAAGCATTTCATTTATGTATTTGCCCATAACGAAGGTATTGAAGCCGGTTATCCGGAACTGGATTGCCCGGCCTATGATTTTGGAAAATGGGCCCGTACCACTATTTCAGACCCGAACTACCGCATTTACGGATATGCCAACGCCATGTGGGTTGGTATGCCAATGGCTGTAACCAATCAGGAATGGTTATCAAACGACTGTCTGATTCGTCTGCGTGTTGGTAAACCCTATGCAAAGAACTATTCCGTTTCAACTGTAGGTGCAACAACTCCGAGAAACGAAAACTGGCCGATGTATTCATTTACCACGGAAGACATTGCAACAACATACAATCAGAACGATGTTGCAAAAACAGCACTCGACATTATCAATGTTGTTCCGAACCCTTACTATGGTTATTCAGGATATGAAACTGATCAGTTGGACAACCGTGTAAAAATCACCAATCTTCCGGAAAAATGTACCATTTCAATTTATACTGTAAATGGTATTATGGTTCGTAAAATTACGAAAGATGCCATCAAGACATCGGTTGACTGGGATTTGAAAAATTCAGCAGGCATTCCGATTGCCGGCGGTATCTATCTGATTCACATCAAAGCACCGGGTATCGGTGAGAAAGTTGTGAAATGGTTTGGTGTACTTCGTCCGGTCGATTTAAATGCGTTCTAATTCAGCACTGTCGAACTCATCATGGATAATATTACAAAAAGGAAAACGATGAAAAATACTATTAAATATCTCGTTGTTGCGGCAATCGCCCTCGTCATAATCCTTCCTGTTAATAGCATTGCGGGGAATAAAGACCGCTCCGGTTCTGCAGGGGCCTCCGAATTACTCATCAACCCCTGGGCCCGTGGCACAGGGTGGGGTAATGCCAATATCGCCTGTGTTAAAGGGCTGGAAGCCATGTTTATCAATGTGGCCGGGACTGCACTCACCAAGAAATCAGAGTATATGTTTGCCCATACCCGTTGGTTTGAAGGCTCCGGTGTAACGATCAATGCATTTGGTTTTACACAGCGTGCCGGGGAATCCGGAGTTATTGGAATGCAGATCATGTCGATGCGTTTTGGTGAAATTGAAAAAACAACCTCTGAAAGTCCTGACCCTTCACTTGGAAGCATCGGTACTTTTTCACCTTCGCTGCTCAATATCAGTCTATCCTATTCAAAAGCATTTTCCAATGCCATCTTTGGTGGTATCAATGTAAAGATCATCAATGAAGCTATTTCAGATGTTTCTGCACAAGGTGTTGCTATTGATGCCGGTATTGAATATGTGACCGGAGAACTGGAAAATGTTAAATTCGGGATTTCTCTCCGGAACGTTGGACCGACCATGAAATTTAAAGGCGACGGGATGTCATTCCGTGGATTTATACCTGGTCAGGATAATCAGTTTACTGTAGAACAGCGTTCACAACAATACGAACTTCCTGCTCAGCTGAATATCGGTGCTGCCTATGATTTTCTTTTCAATGAAGGTGCAAACCGTCTGACAATTGCCGGCGCTTTTGTATCCAATTCATTTACAAAAGACAACATCAATATCGGTGCAGAATACAGCCTGGCAGATTACCTGTTCCTAAGAGCAGGTTACACCTATGAAGATGGAATTTTTGATGCAGCCAAACGCACTTCGGTTTATACCGGTCCCAGTGCAGGTTTATCTGTTCAGGTTCCGATGAATAAAGAAAAAGGATCAAGCTTTTCAATTGATTATTCATATCGCACAACAAATCCTTTCTCCGGTACACACAGTATAGGAGCCCGGATTAATTTGTAGCGATTTGCATTTTCAATAAATTCGTCTTATATTTGTGGTAGAGAAGGCCCTTCATGAAGGGTCTTCTCTACTTTATTATTAAAAAGAAAGGGATTAAAAAATGTCTCAAATCAGATACTATACACCCGAAGGCCTCAAAAAACTGAAGGAGGAACTCGATCACCTGATGTCCGTGGAACGTCCTTCCATATCGGCTCAGATTGCTGAAGCACGGGACAAAGGCGACCTCTCTGAAAATGCTGAATATGATGCAGCTAAAAATGCACAAGGCATGCTGGAAATGAGAATATCCAAGCTACAGGAAGTTATCCGCAATGCCCGCCTGATTGATGAAACCAAACTCGATAGCGATAAAGTTCTGATTCTTTCTACAGTTAAAGTACAGAACCTGAAGAATCAGCAGATCATGCAATATACCCTCGTTCCGGAAAATGAAGCTGATATCAAAAAAGGCAAGATTTCGGTGGATTCGCCGATAGCAAAAGGCTTACTTGGCAAATCCGTAGGTGATACCGTTGATATTACAGTACCTGCCGGTTCTATTCCATTTCAGATTATCGAAATTTCACGTTAAACCCCATGGCCAGCATTTTTACCCGGATCGTTCAGGGAGAAATTCCCTGCTACAAAGTCGCCGAAAACGACCGCTTTCTTGCTTTCCTGGATATCAGTCCGCTTGCCAAAGGACATACCCTGGTGATCCCGAAAGCAGAAGTTGATTATATTTTTGACCTGGATTCAGAAACCTATAGTGAATTGTTTCTGTTCGCTCAAAAGGTAGCAAAAGGCATCAAAGCTGTAGTTCCATGTAAAAAAGTCGGAATCGCCGTAATTGGTTTAGAAGTGGCACATACCCATATTCACCTCGTTCCCATCAATGAAGTGAGTGATCTTGATTTCAGCAAACCCAAGCTGAGTTTGGAAAAAGAAGAGTTCGCAGCCCTTACAGCCGCCATCAGCCAAAGTATTATCTGATTTTTTAGCGGATAATCCTATCCTCATTCTTACTGAGAAAACTGGCCCACCCCCCATATTTTGTATCCGTTTTCGGGGTATCCCCCTGAAAAAAATGACATACTGCTGCTGCCAACGCATCGGTTGCATCCATGTATTTGGGCATTTCTTTCATATCCAGTAAACGAAACAGCATTTCTGCCACCTGTTCTTTGGAGGCTGCGCCTTTTCCGGTAATCGACTGTTTAATTTTACGGGGCGAATATTCAAAAACCGGTATATCGCGAGATAAGGCCGCTGCAATGGCAACTCCCTGAGCCCGACCCAGTTTGAGCATGGATTGCACGTTTTTACCAAAAAACGGAGCCTCAATTGCCAGTTCATCCGGGTGGAATTCATCGATGAGTGAAATCAGGCGTTGAAAAATTCGCTGCAACTTGGAATACGGGTCGGTGATTTTGTCTAATTTTAACACACCAACAGCAAGGATCTGTAATTGCTTTTTTTCCTGTTTAACTAACCCATATCCCATAATGGTTGTTCCCGGGTCAATCCCTAATATAATGCGTTCCTTGTTCATCCGATCCCTATGTTAAGCAGGTTTGCAAAGATACAGAAAACATGGAATCCCGTTATCCGGATCAGTATTCTGGTTATGGCCTGGATTTATTTGGTCAGAGAGGTGTTCCTGAAGAAAGAACTGCTGCATATGTGGGAGGATTTTCAAGCCCAGACCCAGCCTTCTCTCCTCCTGCTCCTGTTTGCTTTAGCCGGAATATTTCTGAATTACGGAATTGAGGCTGTCAAATGGCAGCGCATGATCCGAAAACTCGAAGATGTAAGCTTTATACAATGTGTAAAAGCTGTCTTAGCCGGAATAACGCTGAGTCTCTTCTCGCCAAACCGGATTGGTGAGTTTCTGGGTCGGATTTTTATGCTCGAAAAAGCGAAACGCATCGAAAGTTCTATCGTAACAATTGCGACCAATTTCAGCCAGCTCCTTGTTACCCTGTTGTGTGGGGTGATCGCGCTTTGGATTTATCCTCTTTATGATCAGGGATTCTCCCGCTTTCTGCACCAATGGCCGGTAATTATTATCATCGGACTGCCTTTGCTGATATTACTACCCGCGTTTATTGCCTATCTGAACCTCCATCAATTACACCTCTTATTTAACCGCTTTCCGAAAATCTGCTCTCTGATTCCGGGTGTTTACTTGAGGAAAATTCAGGACAGGCTATTGGTTCTTAAGCAGTTTAACCGCAGAGACTGGCTTATATCTCTGGTATTGAGCTTTATACGGTATCAGATATTTGCCGGACAATTCTTATTGGTGATGATTGCGTTTATCCCGGAAATGCACCCGGATGAGGGCTATCTCCTGATTTCACTCATATTTCTGACATTGACAGCCATCCCCAGTTTTACTTTTGCAGAAATCGGAATCCGGGGATCTGTTTCCCTGTTTATAACACAGTTCTATTTCAGCAATCACCAGATCGAACTGCACAGCCAGACACTTGTAGTCCTGAGCATTTCAACCCTGCTCTGGCTTATGAATATTATCTTTCCGGCCATTGTTGGGAGTCTGGGAATCTTTCAAATGAAATTTTTCAGGAAATAGTTATGGAAATATTCCTTCTGATCTCCGGAATTATTGTCATTGGATATGTATTGATTATTGGAATAGTCAGTTACGGGGTTTATAAACATCAATCCGAACCGGCAATCCCTGATCAAAACCAATCCCGGCTTAGGGTAAGCATTCTCCTTGCCTGCAGGAATGAAGAACAGAATATCGGTTTTTTACTCAATTGTCTGGAAGCAAATACATTGCAGGAGGGAGATGAAATAGTGATCGTGAATGACGACTCCGGGGATAATACGGTAAAAATTATCAAAACCTTTGCCCACCTGCCGATCCGATTGTTTCATCTTCAGGAATTAAACCCGGGTAAATTTGGTAAAAAACATGCGATTGCATTGGGATTATCAAAATCAACGGGGGATCTGATTTTACTCACCGATGCAGATTGCCGGCCCGGGAAAAAATGGGTATCAGCTATGCGTCAATCGTTTACAGAAAAAGAAGATGCTCCGGTTATGGTCCTCGCGCCTGTTTTGCCCGCAGCATCCGGCTCTTTACTGCATCAACTCGAACTTCTTGAGTTCGGTGTTTTGATGACTGTAACCGAAGGAAGTGCCCGTCTTGGCAACCCCATCCTTTCGAATGCCTCCAATGTAATGATCAAACGAGATGTTTTTATCCAATCCGGAGCCTATACAGATAACTTTCACCTGGCCTCGGGCGATGATATGTTTTTGCTCGAAAAAATCAAGAAACAATACGGGTCGCATCGGATACAATTCAACAGCAGCAAAACCTGTATCGTTTATACACCGGCAGTAACAGGACTTCAACAATGGATCTCTCAACGCTTGCGGTGGGTGTCGAAAAGCAAAGGTTACCGTGATTTAAGTGTTTTGTTTGTTGCCGGAATTATCTATGGTTATCATGCCATGCTGCTGGGATATCTTTTACTTTTCCCATTCGGACTATTTAAATTATTTCTTATCCTATTCGGTATCAAGGTATTAACTGACATGCCACTAATAGCCTGGTCTATC
>CAYLTH010000003.1:0-36719 GCA_964386485.1 uncultured Bacteroidales bacterium
GTGGTATCGGGCAGATGGCACTATCGAAAAAGAATTGATCTTTAAAAACGGGGAACTGATTCAGGAGGATGGCACGAAACAGTAATTAATAGTGAATACATTCCCCTTTTAGTACTTTTCATAAACCCCTAACCCAAACAACGCAAAATCATACTTCACCGGATCCGTCGGATCCAGCAGCCGCAATGCCGTATCCAGTTCAGTAACTGCTTTTGCATCATTTTGAGATCGGCTAAGCAGGCCTAGTTTTCGTGCAATATTCCCGGTATGAACATCCAAAGGACATGATAAAATGGCGGGCGGAATGTTTTTCCAGATGCCAAAATCAACGCCGTTATTATCTTTTCGGATCATCCATCTAAGGTACATATTGATCCGCTTGGCTGCAGAACCCTCCATCGGATCGGAGACATGCTTTCGGCTGCGGTCCGGGTGCGGAATTGCAAAGAATTCCTTTTTAAAATGGTGAATGGCCGGCTGTAATGAATCTGATGTTTGATATTGATTGAATATCCCTTCCAGACCGCCCTTTTCTGTATATAAAAATTTTAAAGCAATTATAAACACCTTTAAATCAGTCGAATTGAAGGTGCGGTGCACAAATCCATCCAATTTCTTAAAATGATGTTCCTGGTGATTCATAACGAACTCATAGGGCGAATTCCCCATCAATTTCATCATTTTTGAGGCATTGTTCAGGATCGATTTTCGATTCCCCCACGAAATGATGGCTGTCAGAAATCCGGAAATTTCAATATCCTCCTTTTCCGTAAATTGATGCGGAATCCGGATCGGGTCAAGTTCAATGAAGTCAGGGGTATTGTATTGAATGACTTTCTCGTCCAGAAAACCACGCAGGGTTTCAAAATCCGGTTGCTCAGCCGGAATTATCCGCTTTTCATGAACCATCATGTAAAAAGATCAATTTCTTAAAACTCAATCAAAGCCTCCTTGAGCGAAACCCGCTTCCCTTCCCGGTATGCAACCACAAAGGCCTCCGGGAAACCGGACTGGCGAATCTTTGTCTGATGCTTCATCGCATCTTCATAGGTCTTGAAATTCCCGGAACTATATACATAAAAACCATCGCGCTGGGTTTCCTCAACATTTTCCCGGATATCATACTGATCACGGATCATATCCGGTGTAAGCCGTTTATCCTTCAACGCCATCAATTGAACCTTGAATATAATTCCGGGTTTTGTTTCAATTTTTCTTTCACCTTCCGGACTCACTTTGGTCGTAATTTCAGATAAGGTCTTACGCATCCCGTCAACATAGGCTATTACAAAGGCATCATACACGAAGTTCCGGGAAATAATCAGTTTACAATACTCCCGGGCCTGCCGCAGATTCGAAAAAGAACCAACAGTATAATAATAGCGGTTTTTATTGGAATCCAGTTTAACAGGATCATTCAGTTTAAGGCGCTCCCGTATGCGCTCAACCGGTAACTTCCGGTCGGTCATGGCAGCAACCTGTACTCTGAATTCTACATTTTCAAAAATCAGATTCTCTTCGAGATCAGGTTTGGGATAACTCACGGTTTCCTCTCCTACTACACTGAACGACATCGACTTACGTTTCCCCTGATAAAAGCGGTTCCCGTCTTTAAATATCACAACAAAGGCATCAGAAATACCATTTTCAACGGTCAGGCGCTCTTTGTAACGCGAGGCTTCCATCTGGGTTTTAAAGGAGCCGGCTGTATATTGATACCATCCGTTATTGTAGTATTCCTTCACAGGATTTGTAAGTTGATACTTCATCACCAGATCATTCACCGGAACCCTGCGCATATAGGTCGACATAATCTGAACCCGGTATTCCAGCCCGGGAGGGGTCTCTTCTTTAATTTCTTCAGGAGGTAACTGGGCAACAAGTGGCAAAAATCCAAAACCATTCTCATTCGGCTCTTCCGGGCTCAAAGCCAGCTTTGAATTCGACTCCTTTTGTTTCTCCTTATTCTGGCGCTTCTCTTTTTTATTCTCCTTTTCTTCCTCTTTTACAGCACTTTCCTGGATTTTAGCTGGCTCAGGAATCGCATTTAATTCTTCTATCGGTTTTATTTCCAACTTTTCATTCTCACTCACGCTTTCAGTCTCATTCACATTCTCGCTCTCTTTCAAACTATCACGCTCACTTTGAATCACATTCACAGTATCTCCCTCCTGCTCAGTTTTAACAACGGGCAGTGTCGTTTCAACTTCTTCATTTACAACAACATCCTGCATTATAGTGCTTTTCTCTTCCTGTTTGGGCAAATCAGACAATTTCTTCCTTTTTGTCCGCATGACGGTCCAGGTTAAACCGATATTTCCGGAGAAAAATCCATCATAGGGAGCACTCATCTCCTTGGCATCCAGTTTGTCGGTAAACGTTATCATATAACCGCCTTCCAGATTCATTGCCAGTTTTTGGGTAAAATTATAATTCAACTGCAGTGACAGCGGCATACAAATGCTTTGATCCGGTCTTTCTTTGGTTTTCCCGTCGGCAGAATATCCAACAGCATTAATTAGTGTATTTGTATTGTAATCCGACAATTTTGCACGGTAAAAACACAGACCCCCACCGGCATAACCATATAAAGAAATACGTCTGTAATCGCTTTCACCCCAGAAAAGCTCTGAAATGTTAAGTCCTCCTGATAAAGCCAGACTCGAAAACGTACCGGCAAAATGACGGGTCGCCGGACTCCCATCCTTAAACTCGCGTTGTACACCGGCTAATTTGCCCCCGAGATATTGAAAACGCAAAGCAAGAAGTGGATGAAGTTGCTTCTGAATATGAATTCCGTAAACAAATTGAAGTTCAGAATATGGATCCATAACGGGTTGATAATCAAATGTCCGGATATCACCAAAATAAAGTGCGGTACCCGCTGTAACACCAACCCTGAATAACGATGCAGGCGAAGCAGGCAAACTATCTTCCCTTGATTGGGCTTCACAATTTATCTGAACCATCGCGGTCAGAAAAATGGAAAATAAAAGAATTAAAAGTTGCCTGAACCCGTTAACCATTCGTTGATTAATTATGCAAAAACCATGCGTATTCCAAACCGATAAAAATAGGTATTACAGTCGCCTTTTTAAGATTATGAACAGAAAAGTTATGATATTTTTTTAACAGATTGATGATTTTGATGGAATCTCTCAGGAAATCCTTACATTTGCCATAATAATTTTCAACCGGATGCGAAACCTGATTTCCGTTTTCATTCTCGCCTGTCTGATTTTTGTAGTTGCCTGCAACAAAGAGGAAGAGGAAAAAGTAATAATTCCACCTGCCAATTTCCAGCCATTCGGTCCCGGATCTACCTGGTCTTATGCTGATTATCCTTTTTCTACACTCTATTCCATTTACATGACTGGTATCGATTCTACTTTCAATAAGAAAAAGTACCACGAGGTCTTTTCAACAAATGCCGGATATAGCTGGGTTCGTCGCGAAAACGGAAACTATTACCGTTTGCTGCCTTATATGGATACCGTGGCAGAATTTCTCTACCTGAAAGACAATGTTTCAGTCGGGAATTCATGGAAAACTGAATTTGAATATGCAGGATTACCCGCAACCTATCAGTATATCCTCACTGAATATGATCAGCCCAAATTAATCAATGGACAGATTTATGACCATTGTATCACTGTTCGCGAGAACCTGTTGGTAGATTTTGGATCGGGTACGGATTCATTGATGGCATCCTGGGAGTATTCCTATGCCAATGATATCGGACTGGTTTATATCAAGCGTGATATTCCGGGTGATATTTATCTCAAATCCTTTATTATCAAGTAAAACATTCATTGGTTTATTTGGTTTTTTTTACCCTTTTTAGTTCCGCCTTCATCCGATCCGGTTCCGGATTTTCAGGATCTATCATTTTATACAAATCAATCATTCGGGATGCAGTCTGCTTTTCGTTTCTTCCTGATATGCAATAAAGGCAGCGCTCCCCGCAAGCTCATTCACCAATGCTTGAAGACTATCACAATTTGTAAGCGGTTCCAGAAAGTACACGGCCGTTAGAATGATCAGAAATAAAAACCTTCTCGCATCCGGCTCGATCAGTGCCCGGTTTTTTAATACCCTTGGCATCCGTTTAACTCGATTCATGTATCTTTGGTTATCAAAAAAACGAAATTATGGAAACAAATCAACCTATACACCTTTATACTCCGGAAAATCTGCTTCAAATAATGCTCACAAAATCCCAGCTCATTCAAAAGTATGAGTATTTCGCAAAACAGGCAAAAAAAGACGGGTTCGAGCAAATCAGCAGTATTTTCCTAGAAACCCTGACCCAACAAACCAACCATGTTAAAACACTTTTTCGTTTACTCGAAGGTGCAGCGGTTTCTTCCAGTTTAAACCTTTTCATACCAAAAATCGGAAGTACTGCAGAAAACCTGCTCGATGCAATCCAATCCGAAAAACAGATCATCGGATTAATCGAAAATGCAATGCCTGTTGCCTGGAATGAAGAACGAAAAAAAGCCCATACCAAAATTAAACTCTTCCTTCAGATAAGCCAGTTTTACCAAAATCGTTTCGAAAAACTTCATCAGAATATTGAAACAGACATGGTATTTAAAAAAGACGAAAAAGTGAAATGGATCTGCCGGAAATGTGGTTTAATTTATGAAAGTGAACGGGCTCTGCACAATTGTCCGGGCTGTGAACACCCACAAGCATATTTCGAAATTTTATCCGAAAATTATTAACATACTGATTGTCTGATATATATAACCCAATCAGCAAACTTTGGAGAAAATAATTTAAAATTTTTAGTACTTTGTCTTGCATAGTACTAAAAATTGTAGTATATTTGCATCATGGAAATGGAAAAAAATATTGCCCAGATGCGTAAAGGGCTTTTGGAATACTGTATCCTACATATTCTGAAACAGAAAGAAGCCTATGCCTCCGACATCATCGAGCATCTGCGTGATGCAGAAATGATCGTTGTTGAAGGAACTTTATATCCCCTGTTAACACGCTTAAAAAATGAAGGATTACTCAATTACCGCTGGGAGGAATCCCGAAGCGGACCACCCAGAAAATATTATGTCCTGACGGAACCAGGTTTGCAAAGGCTCACCCAATTGGATGAGGGTTGGCAATACCTCGTGGCATCAATCGAAAAAATCACCCATATCAGTTAAGACCTACACCATATTATATTTAACAACCATGAAAAAGAATTTCACAGTAAACATCGGCGGCCGGATCTTTAATATTGATGAGGACGCTTACGAAATATTATCCGCATACCTTGACCATTTACGAAAACATTTTGCACATGAAGAAGGGCATGAAGAAATCCTATGGGATATTGAACATCGGGTTGCCGAAATGCTTTACTCCAAATTAAATGATTCTAAACAAATCATTACACTCGCTGATGCTGAAGAAGTCATTGGCTTAATGGGCGACCCGGCAGAAATCGGAGCAGATCCAAAAGAAAATTCAACCGCAAAAGATGCAAAACGATTCTACAGAAATCCGGATGAAAAAGTAATTGGCGGCGTTTGCGGAGGACTTGCAGCTTATTTTCACACAAATCCAATGTGGGTCAGACTGGCTTTTATTTTGATCACGCTCCTGGGTTTTGGAATCGGAATCATCGCATATCTGGTTATCTGGTTGCTTGTACCTGAGGCGCGCACCACGACTGAACGACTCGAAATGAAAGGGAAAAAGGTTAACATTCACAACATTGAGGAATCCCTTAAAGAAGAACTTCAGGAATTGAATAAACGTTTTAAAGGCTTAAAGGAAGAAGCCGGGATATCAGCAAGACGCACCGCAAAAGAAGGCAAAAACCTCTTCGAAAAGGTTTTCGGGCTGGTGATCTCCATCCTCGGCAATATTTTTCGCGCTTTTGTGATCCTATTTGGATTACTTTTCATGGCTGTTGGAGTTTTTCTCATCATTGGAATTCTTGTTTCATTTATGATGTACGAGCATGTTTATTATGTGTCTTCATACGGAATAAATACTTTTTCCATTCCGGCTTTCCTCAATATTCTGGTCGGACCAAGTGATCAAAGTATCGCAATGATTGGTATCGCGCTCGTTACAGGTATCCCCCTCCTCATGTTGATTTATATCGGTTCCAGGCTTATTTTCAGATTCAAAGCCAAATCACGCTTTGTCGGAATCCCTGCCTTTGGCCTGTTTTTAGCTGGTCTCATTTTTTGCGCAGTATCAGGGCTTCACATCATGAAAAATTTTAGTCAGTCAGCTACTTCTCAAAAAACAGAAAAGCTTATCAGCCCATCTGATAACATATTGAAAATCAGAATCAAAAACAATCCGAATTTAGATCGGCTATTATTTCAGGAGAATATTTTCGAAATCGGAAGCTGGAATATATTGTCAAACGAAGATACCAGTATCAGTTTTGGAAGGCCGTCTCTCGAAATTATTAAATCTGTGAATGACACCTTCTATGTAAGTCTTATCGGTACATCCAGAGGTAAGGACAGATCTCAGGCTTTTAAAAGGGCATTTGAAATTAAATATCAGTATATGCAAAATGACACAGCACTGATTCTTGACCCATATTTTTTCTTAGCTGATAATGAAAAATTCAGAGGACAACGACTTAAATTGGTTATTTCTGTTCCTGTAGCCAAACATGTTGACATACAAAAAGATGCTGAAAATTATTTTAACATGGAACAGCTTTTGGAATGGCCATGGAAGGGTAAGCCTGTCTGGACAATGACCGATGATGGTCTCAAAGAAAGAAGGTTTGAAACAAAGAGGCTTCCTGTTGATAGCTTAAGTATGAAACAGAATATAAAAACCCTTTAAATAATAGGGAATCTTACAAACATTTAACAACCTTTGTGGTTTATAAAACAACCCCTGTTGGAGTTCATTTAATAAACAGGACCATGAAGGTTAAACTATCCTATACAAACCGGAAAAACTACGTCTTTTTGCGCGAAGATGTTCTTCGTGATTATAAAATTATTTGTGAAAGCCGTCAGCTTAGTCTGCTTGGCCGTAAAGAAGTATTAACCGGAAAAGCAAAGTTTGGAATATTTGGTGACGGAAAAGAGTTACCGCAGGTTGCTATGGCTAAGGTTTTTCGCAATGGCGACTGGCGCTCAGGATACTACCGGGATCAAACGTTTATGCTGGCAGCCGGAATTTATACTCCGGGTGAATTTTTTGCACAACTTTACGGCGATACAGATCTTATTTTTAATCCAGGAAATGGCGGGCGATTAATGAACAATCACTTTGCCACCCGAAGTCTTGATGAAAAAGGAAATTGGAAAAACTTAAGCAATCAAAAAAATTCCTCTGCTGATATTTCCCCAACTGCCGGGCAAATGCCGCGACTCTTAGGCCTGGCACTTGCCTCCAAATTATATCGGCAAAATACTGAATTACATGATCTTACCGGTTTTTCAATCACCGGAAATGAAGTTGCTTTCGGAACAATCGGAGATGCCAGTACATCAGAAGGGCCTTTCTGGGAAACATTGAATGCCGCCGGAGTTCTGCAGGTACCTATGGCCACCTCCATCTGGGATGATGGATATGGCATTAGTGTACCCATTGATTTTCAGACCACCAAACAAAGTATTTCAGAAGTTTTGTCTGGATTCGCCTCCGATATAAATGGAAACGGATTTGCAATTTTTACAGTAAAAGGTTGGGATTATGAGGCTTTATGCACAACCTATGATGAAGCCATCAGCTTTTGCCGTGAAAATCATAAGCCGGTTATTATTCATGTTCAGGAACTTACACAACCTCAGGGTCATTCAACATCCGGCAGTCATGAACGTTACAAATCTGCTGACCGGCTTGCCTGGGAAAAAACATGGGATTGTAACCTGAAATTTAAGGAATGGATACTCCAAAAAGGTCTTGCTACTCCTGAAGAACTTGAAAATATTGAAACAGAAGCTGTTGAATCTGCCAAATCAGCCCGTGAAAAAGCCTGGCAAAATTACCTCACACCTTTAAAACAAACAAGAGATGAGTTTTTGAAATTGGTGGATGTAACAAGCTGTGAATGTGCAAAAACAGCAAAAATAGAAGCCATTAAACAGGATCTTGCCAAAATTTCCGAACCAATCCGGAAAGATATCCTGAGTTCTGCACGTCAGATTCTCCGCCTGATTTGCAATTCATGCAGCAATCCATACAATTCGCTCAAATCGAATGTTTCGGGCTGGCTTGTGCAAGCCATGGAAGAAGGAAGTGTGCGGTATAGTTCGCACCTCTACAGCGAATCAGAGGAAAATGCACTGAATGTTAAAGGAATAGATCCGGTTTATCCCGATAAAGCCCCCCTCGTGCCCGGAAGAGAAATATTAAGGGAATTCTGGGAAGCTTCATTAGCGCGTGATAAACGGATTCTGATGTTTGGAGAAGATGTTGGAAGAATTGGTGGCGTTAATCAAACACTCGAAGGCCTGCAAGCCCGTTTTGGAGAGCTTCGGGTCACCGATACCGGAATCCGGGAAGCCACTATTATCGGCCAGGGTGTTGGTCTGGCTATGCGGGGTTTGAGGCCAATAGCAGAAATCCAGTATTTCGACTATCTGATGTATGCTATTCAGGTAGTAAGCGATGACCTTGCAACTTTACAGTTCAGAACACGCGGCGGTCAGAAAGCACCCATGATTATCAGTACCCGGGGTCATCGGCTCGAAGGTGTCTGGCACTCCGGATCTGCATTAAGCATGGTAATTAACTCCATTCGTGGTGTTTATGTCCTGGTTCCAAGAGATATGACACAGGCTGCCGGATTGTATAACACCATGCTCCATTCCGATGAACCCGCCCTCCTCATTGAACCACTTAATGCTTACAGGCTTCGCGAAAAGAAACCCTCCAATATCGGTGAATACAGAATACCACTGGGTGTACCCGAAATCATACAGGAAGGCTCCGATGTTACCCTTGTAACCTACGGATCATGTGTCAGAATTGCCCAGGATGCAGTAAAACAATTAATAAATGTCGGAATTTCAGTCGAACTCATCGATGTCCAGACCCTCCTGCCCTTTGATATTCACCATGTTATTTCCCAATCTTTGAAGAAAACGAATAAAATAATCTTCTTTGATGAAGATGTTCCGGGTGGTGCAACAGCCTATATGATGCAGCAGGTATTACAGGAACAAAAAACATGGCATTTTCTTGATTCAGAGCCATTAACACTAACCGCAAAATCGCACAGGCCAGCATATAGTACCGATGGAGATTATTTTTCAAACCCGAATGCAGAAGATGTATTTGAAGCTGTTTACAATATGATGCATGAATGCAACCCTGCCGGGTTTCCGAAAATTTTTTAACCCGTTTAATTAATTGATACCATGAAAATTCATTATACGATCAAAATTTTTGGGAAAGTTCAGAAAGTAGGATTCCGCTACCATGCTTATGTCAATGCCATCCGCAACAACATTAGCGGATTAGTCAGAAATGAAGACGACGGTTCTCTGTATATCGAAGCCGAAGGTACTATTGAAGAACTCGACCGATATCTGAAATGGTGCCAGACTGGACCCTCCTGGGCAAATGTCGACCGGGTAGATGTCAGAAAGGCTCCCTTAAACAACTATGTCGAATTCGTAATCCAACACTAATATAGCTGTTGGATTCCCACTCTTTACAATATTGATGCTAATAACGGCTTTTGAGCACGCGTAATTTCCCGTTTGCCCGGAGGACCAGGTATTTTCTCCACATCAAAACCTGCCGATTGCAAATTGCGTCTGATATCTCCCTTTACCGAGTATGTTAACAAAAGTCCCCCGGGCTGAAGCGAGTGAAACAATTTTGAAAACAAAGCCTGGGTCCACATCTCGGGTTGCCTCTCCGGTGAAAAAGCATCAAAGTATATCAGACTGAAACGTCCATCCTGAAAATCAATATCCTGTAGTTTTTGCTTAATTTTATACAAAATAAAATGATCAGAAATATAAAACGGAACCTCCCAGGGAATGTGATGCATCTTATAAAAGCTACTCCTCTCTGTGCATGAACCGATAAGTCCGGGATAGTTTAATTGCTTTAAAATCATATCTTCAAGGGGATACGGCTCAATTCCCACATAGTTTACTTTACGTTTGTCCTTTTCACATTCAACCATGGTTAGCAATGCATTCAGTCCCGTACCAAATCCTACTTCAAGTATGGCTAAATCACGAGATTTTCCGGGAACGGCATGATACCCCTGCTCAATAAAAATATGTCTCGATTCTGTTAGTGCCCCATTCGTACTATGATACGTTTCATTAAGATGCGTATTCAGAATTGTTGGGGAACCATCTCCTGTTTGCATTACCTCTATTGTGTCCATTATTTGTTGTATCTGAAAAGGATGTGTTGAATAGTGTCATTTAATTGTACCGTTTGCTTGTAACTCATTCCGGGCCAGTTATATACCTTATATTGAAGCGAATTCACCAGATAAATATTACCACCTTTGGGTTCATACTGTATGTCCGTCAAACCATTGCTGCTCTGGACAATACTGGTTGTCGAACTCCCATTAATCCAGTAACGCAACTGCGTTTCGGTGGCCAGTAGAAGATTATTCCCCTCGATGAGACAACTCTTCACAGCTTTCTCACCTGATATAAAAACCTTCTGAGTAAATAGCTGATGTACCGGATCATAATTGCATATCCGAACTCCTCCTGCTTCATTTCCAACAACAACAACATGGCCATTCTCCTGTACCCAAAAATCCAGAACCTTAAATCCTATCTGGTACTGATAAAAAAGTGACCCGCCCGGATAAACATAATGATATAAGGAACTTTCCTGGCTGGATTTGCTTAAAACGTTGGATAACATAAAATCAGGCCCTGCCAAAAGTTTAGCAGGATAATAAGGCAAAGCAGTGTAAGCGATATAATCAGGCTCTCCCTCAGAATTATAGCCAAAAATATCTCCTGCAACGGAAGAAACAAAAATAAGTCCGTCACGCTGATACATGCCCTGAAAATAGGGTAATGCAGGTGTATTGTAAAAATCTTTCTTCCACATAACTGATTGAATATCCAAATCATATGAAAAAAGAGACCCAATATTTCTCCCTGCCAGATGAAGTCTGCTATGCATCCCGTCAATCAACGAAAATCCATGATCTGATGAAAATGAAAACTCAGAAACAGGAACTCCTGATGATCCGACTTTATAAAGAGTCGTAGTGTTTACATTCGATCTGGCTAAAACATAAATGGCATCCAATTGAAGAGGAAGCTCCTGCAAAATGACAGCTCTGTATTTATTTTTTACTGTATTCGCATAAAATACCTGAAATAACAAATAATACTTCCCACTTGGCAGGCTTTTGTCGTATATACTATAGGAAACCTTTAATTCATAATCATGAACACCGGGAAAAACATTTTTGGCAATCTGAACCGGAACCAGATTTTCATCGGTAAGCCGCACATTTACAGAAGTTATTATTTCTTCCGAAACAATGTGGGCTATAACATTAATGCTGTCTCCGACTGTATATGCCTGGTTTTCATAGGGAACCTGAATATCAATGAAAGGTTCTGCCGGCTCATGCTCCTTTTTACACGAAATAAAAACAAACATCCAAACCACCAACCAAAAAAGACAAGCCGGATTCAATCGAATAATTCCCATTCCACAAAGTTAATCATGTGTATCAATATATTAATTTCTATTACCTTAACCTTTTAATTTTAGTATTATGTTTAAAAATCTTGATCTTCGAAATGTACTGTTTCTTGATATAGAAACAGTTCCAAAGTATGCAGATTATCAGCTTGTTCCTGAAGAGATGAGAAGTCTTTGGGATAAAAAAGCCCGCTTTATTAAGGATGCTCCGGATGATTTACCGGAGGTAACATACAGAAAAGCTGGTATTTATGCTGAATTTGGTAAAATAATCTGTATTTCTGCAGGGCTCTTTACCGGACAAAAATTCAGATTAACCTCTTTTGCAGGAGATGATGAACAAAAACTGCTGTCTGAATTTTCAATCCTTCTTTCAAAATTTTCAAAACCGGGCAATTTGCTTTGCGCACACAATGGGAAAGAGTTTGATTTCCCTTATATCGCCAGACGTATACTAATTAATGGTCTGCCACTCCCCGATCAACTGAATCTTGCAGGTAAAAAACCCTGGGAAGTAAATCATCTCGACACAATGGAGTTATGGAAGTTTGGGGATTACAAACATTACACATCCCTTCAATTGCTTGCTTTGTTATTTGATATTCCAAATCCCAAAGATGACATCGACGGATCTGAAGTAGGTAATATTTATTGGGAAACACATGATATTCAGCGAATAAGCAGGTATTGCCAGAAAGATGTCATCACAATTGCACGTCTTATGAACCGCTACCTGGGGCAGGCAATGATATCCGATGAAGATATCGAAATTGTAAACACATGAACTTAAAATGACACCAATTGTTTGTTTAACAATTAACCCAAATAAATAAACACCCAAATCCATATGAAATCAATTATTGCAACCGTCCTGTTGATGAGTATATTTAGCTTTTCACAGGCACAATCAACTACCTTCCACAGTTTTAAGGTGACGGATATTCATGGAAAAACCTTTGATCTGGCTAGCCTGAAAGGAAAAAAAGTACTGGTAGTCAATGTCGCTTCCGAATGTGGTTACACAGGTCAGTACAAAGACCTCGAAGCGCTTTATAAAAAATACAAGGATAAAAATTTCGTGATTATCGCCTTTCCTGCTAATAATTTCGGAGGTCAGGAACCCGGTACCAATGAGCAGATCGCTGAATTTTGCACAAGCAAATTCGGAGTTACCTTTCCCATGATGGCGAAAATATCGGTTAAAGGAGATGATATGCACCCACTCTACCAATGGCTGACGCAGAAAGACGAAAATGGCAAACTGGATGCTCCTGTTAAATGGAATTTCCACAAATTCTTAATCGATGAAGGTGGACGACTTGTTACGGCATATCCGTCAAAGGAAAATCCACTCTCCGAAAATATTTCCCTTTGGATTGAAGGCAATTAGTCCTTTTCCGGTCAAAAGTGTACTTTTGTACTTCTAAACCTTAAAAAATACATAAATGAGAAAATTACTGGTTGTCTGCCTGCTTACGGTGTTCTGTTCAGGAACGCTTCTTGCACAGGATAAAGAAAAAAAGAAAAAAGGCACTGATTCGAACATCGAATTCAAAACTAAAATGGACACCATTTCCTATGCGCTCGGTGGAGATATCGGAAAGAATCTGAAAATGAACAACATCGAATTCACATTGGAGCCTTTTATTGCCGGAATAAAAGATGCCGTATTCAACAATACGAACAGATTCACTCAGGCACAGATAGATTCAATAATGAATGTCTTTCAACAGGAATTAATGGCTAAACAGGAATCTGAAAAATCTATGAAATCAAAAGACAATAAAGATAAAGGACTGGCCTTTCTGGCCGAAAATAAATCAAAAGCGGGTGTTATGGAAACACCAAGCGGATTGCAGTATAAAATTATCACTCCGGGATTAGGTGAATTCCCAAAAGCCAGTGACGAAGTAACAGTACATTATACAGGAACTTTGATGGATGGAACCGTTTTTGATTCTTCTGTAAAAAGCGGAAAACCGGTTACATTCCCACTTTCCGGTGTTATCCCGGGTTGGACAGAAGGTGTTCAGTTAATTAAACCAGGAGGAAAAATGATGTTGTACATCAAATCAGATCTGGCATACGGTGACCGTGAAGTAGGCCCGATTCCTGCAGGATCATTGTTAATTTTCGAAATCGAACTTTTGTCAATTAACGCTCCGTCAGAAACCAAATAATTCTTTCATTTTTTCTTCAAGACTGGCACCTCTGAGTTTTTTGGCAATAATTTTGCCATCTTTATCAATCAGAAATGTTGCCGGAATAGATGAAACACCATACGTTTTAGCGGCCTGTGATTTCCAGAATTGCAGGTCGCTAATGTGTTTCCAGACCAAACCGTCTTCTTTGATTGCCCCTATCCACTTTTCGCGATCCCGGTCTAGTGAAACCCCAAGAATTTCAAATCCCTTATCCTTGTACTTCGCATACAACGCAACTACATTAGGGTTTTCCTTGCGACAAGGTCCACACCAGCTCGCCCAGAAATCAATCAAAACCACTTTACCCCGAAGCGATGAAAGCGCCAGAAGATTTCCATCAGGATCCGGAAGGCTGATATCCGGAGCATCCCCTCCTACAGCAAGTTTTCGTTCAGCGTCAACACGGGCATGGAATTCTTTGACAAAAATATTCGTTGGATGAGCTTTAAACAGGCCCTGATCCAGCAAATCATAACATTTGAACTCAGCTTCCATATCAAGGCTTTCAATGAAAACAAGGCCGGCTAATGAAGCGGGATTGGCTTTTATAAATGAAATGATATAATCTCGCCGGCTGTCATCCAGCTTTGCATACGCAGACTGGAGCGTTTTAAGAATCGAATCAATTTTTGGAGATCCGGCATTCGACTGATAAACCTGGTTTATACTGTCCATTTTCCTGCTGAATTCATTCAACCTGCCCATACCTTCCTGAAGTAACAATGTTTCCCTGCTTCCTTTCACTGCTGTATTGGCATTCAGATTTGCTGCATCAGCCGTCACAACAACTTCCTCACCCGGATATAAAATCAGCATGTAATTATTATTCTCCGTTATCCACAATCTGTAAATATTGGGTTCAATAATTGGTGCCTTTAAAACAAAACTACCACTTGCATCTATCTTTGAACTTGAAACAACACTTCCCTCCCGATTCGGAAGCTTGAGGGAAATGTCCGTGATACCGGCAGTGTTCGACAACTTCCCGCTTACAGTGACCTCTTTAAATGGCACCTGTGCATCAACTGTAAGTAAAATACAAAATACAAATGCTAAAACACTCAGAATACGGACAATACGCATAAAATTAATTCATTAGTTTGTAAATACTGTAAGAAGAGAATATCCTGTTTTGTTGTTCTTCTCATCATAGGTTTCCTGTTTTACCATCCCAACATTTAAAGACATCCAGTCAATATTGTGAATTTTAGTCTTAAAAACGCCTTTTGTTTCAACATCCTGCGAGATCTTGTAGCATTCAAAAGTCCCTGCAGGTGTAGTCACCTTTTCATAGGCCTCAACTTTCCTGTTCACAATACTGATATTGAACGACATCATTGTCATGCCCTGACTCACCAGACTCATTTTAATCTCTGCATCCTGGAGTTTTTGCCCAACTTTTAAAACTGCAGGAATCACAACTTCTGCTCCCTCAACTTTGATTTCCATTCCTTCCATCTGTTTTCCCATATCAGGCATAAAACCGGATAAGTCCATGACAAAAGATCCATTTTTGCACTGAAAAGTAACTACTTTGCTAAAATCTTCCTTTCCCTTATTATTGAATGATTTAACTTCAACATCAACACTCATGTTCTTACTATCTCCCTTTTTCTTGAGAATTTTCTGATTCGTGGTGCTTTCCAGTTTCCCTTTACCATTAAAATGCTGAATTTCCATCTTAGTTCCCTCTTTTACAGGGATATACATAGCACAATCCTGCCCTTTAACCATAAAACTTCCCGCAAATACTGCAAAAAGGATAACTAATTTTTGAATAATTTTCATACAAAAGGTTTTTAGAAGAACAAAAATAGCGAGAAGAAGTTTCACCGACAACCGTTGAATACTTCTTCCCGCCTTTTTAAGCAAAATATTCCCGAAAGAATATATTGATTGTTGAAATAGAATTACTTCGCGTATTTAAAGTCTTTACCTAGATAATAGGCTGTATTACCCAGTAATTCCTCAATACGTAACAACTGATTATATTTGGCAATCCTGTCGGAGCGGCAGGCACTTCCTGTTTTAATAAGTCCCGTATTCAATGCTACTGCAAGGTCTGCAATCGTATTATCTTCTGTCTCACCTGAACGATGACTCATTACAGCAGTATATGAATTCCGGTAAGCCATATTGACAGCATTGATTGTTTCAGTAAGCGTGCCTATCTGATTCACTTTTACAAGTATAGAATTACAAACCCCTTCATCAATACCTCTTTGCAGACGGTTTACATTCGTTACAAACAAATCATCACCAACAAGCTGAATCTTACTTCCAAGTCGGTCTGTCATCAGTTTCCAGCCTGTCCAGTCATCTTCTGCCATGCCATCTTCAATCGAAATAATCGGATATCGTGAAGCCCAGTCAGCCCAATAATCTACCATCTGTGACGGGCTAAGTTTATCACCACTGGATTTATGGAGATGATATACATTTTCTTCCGGAAGATAATACTCTGAAGAAGCAGGATCCAAAGCGATAAAGATATCTACACCAGGTTTGTAGGAAGCTTTTTCAATGGCTTCCAGAATAACGGTAATGGCTTCTTCATTTGATTTAAGATTGGGAGCAAAACCGCCTTCATCACCAACATTCGTTGAATAACCATATTTTTTCAGAACAGATTTCAGTGTATGAAAAACTTCTGCACCCATCCGGATCGCCTCCGAAAAAGAAGAAGCTCCAACAGGCATAATCATAAACTCCTGAAAATCAATTGAATTATCCGCATGTGAACCACCATTTAAAATGTTCATCATCGGAATCGGCAGTGTATTGGCATTTACACCACCAACATAACGGAAAAGGCTTTGCCCTGTTTCCTGAGCAGCAGCATGGGCAACAGCAAGCGAAACACCTAAAATCGCGTTAGCACCCAATTTAGCTTTATTCGGTGTACCGTCGATTTCGATCATCCGGGAATCAATATCATTTTGTTCAGTCACAAAATAACCTCTTAACTCCTCGGCAAGAACTTTATTTACATTCTGAACAGCATTCAGAACGCCTTTGCCAAGATAAATGCCTTTATCACCATCTCTCAATTCGACAGCTTCATGAACACCGGTTGAAGCTCCGGATGGTACTGCAGCGCGACCAACAATCCCACTTTCAGTTATAACATCAACCTCAACAGTTGGATTGCCCCTTGAATCCAGGATCTGACGGGCATGAATATTCAAAATTGCACTCATAAAAATATGTTTTTTTAGGTTTATTGAATAAAAAAAAGGATAAAGCCATCAGCTTCATCCTTTTTAAAGATCATTTTTAAATAAGATTAAGCCTGGCTTTCATCTTCAGGTTTATCAGTTTCCGGAGTCTCATCAACTTCAGCCACAACATCGGTAACATCCTCAACAACAGGGGTTTCAACAACAGGAGCTTCTTCAGCTACTGCTTTTGTTGTTTCTGCTTTAGCAGGAGCAGTTACTGCCTTGGGAGTAGTTGTTCCTTCAGCTTTGGGTTTAGTGGTTCCCCTTCTGCGACGGGAAGCCTTTGATTTAGTATCTTTTGAATCAACAGTATAACTTTCGTTATAATCAACCAATTCCATCAGACACATTTCAGCATTATCTCCTAAACGAAGTCCTGTCTTGAAAATTCGTGTATATCCCCCGGGGCGGGTAGCCACTTTCTGGGAAATCTCACGAAACAGTTCAGTAACCGCTTCTTTATTTTGTAGATAACTGAAAACGACCCGGCGATTATGCGTTGAGTCATCTTTTGATTTGGTGATCAATGGTTCAACATAAATTCGCAGGGCTTTAGCCTTGGCCAATGTTGTATTGATTCGTTTATGCAGAATCAGGGATGCTGCCATATTTGACAACATGGCTTTTCTGTGTGAACTCGTTCTGCTTAAGTGATTGAAACTCTTACGGTGCCTCATTTCAATTATTCCTTATCTAATTTATATTTACTAACGTTCATTCCGAATTCCAGGCCCTTATTTTTAACCAGCTCTTCTAATTCGGTTAATGATTTCTTACCAAAATTTCTGAATTTCAACAGATCATTCTTGTTGAATGCCACTAATTCGCCCAGTGTTTCTACATCAGCAGCTTTCAGACAATTTAATGCGCGTACACTTAAATCCATATCAACCAGCTTGGTTTTTAACAACTGTCTGATATGCAATGTGTTTTCGTCAAATTCTTCCGTAACGGTTTTCTCTTCAACATCCAGTTTGATTTTCTCATCTGAGAACAACATAAAATGATGAATAAGGATTTTCGCTGCATCTTTAAGAGCTTCCTTCGGATTAATAGAACCGTCGGTGAGAACTTCAATAATCAGTTTCTCGTAGTCAGTCTTTTGTTCAACCCTGAAATTCTCAATTACGAATTTGACATTTTTAATCGGAGTGTGGATCGAATCCACAAAAATTGTTCCTATCGTAGGATTCAATGTTTTATTTTCCTCAGCCGGAATATATCCCCTGCCTTTATCAATTGTGAGTTCCATCGAAAATTTGATGGATGGATCCATATGACAAACTATCAGTTCCGGATTTAAAACCTGAAAAACAGAAAGGAATTTGTTAATATCACCAGCTTTAAACGTTTCCTGATTTCCGATGACAACGTGTACTTTTTCACTGGTCTCACTATCCAGTTGTCTTCTGAAACGAATCTGTTTAAGGTTGAGAATGATTTCTGATACATCTTCTACCACACCTTTTAAGGTGGAGAATTCGTGATCAACGCCTTCAATGCGGATCGATGTGATGGCATATCCCTCAAGCGATGACAACAATATTCTCCTTAAGGCATTTCCAATGGTGATACCAAAACCAGGTTCCAGTGGACGAAACTCAAAGACTCCTTTGTAGTCATCCGACTCCAGCATAATAACCTTGTCAGGTTTTTGAAATGATAAAATTGCCATAATTTGCCTCTTATATTGTTGACTGATTGGGTAAAATTATTTGGAATACAATTCGACGATGAGTTGTTCCTTGATATTTTCCGGAATCTCTTCGCGTTCCGGATATTTGGTATAAACACCACTCATGCCTGCATTATCCCACTCAAGCCAGGGGTATTTTGATGCCCTGCCACTCAATAATGAATCGGTGATTGATTCCAGTGATTTTGATTTCTCACGCACAGCCACAACATCTCCTGCCTTACATTCATAAGAAGGAATATTTACGACTCTGCCATTCACTGTAATATGACAATGTGAAACAAGCTGGCGGGCTCCTGAACGGCTGGGAGAAATTCCCAAACGGTAAACCACGTTGTCAAGTCTTGATTCAATTAATTGTAAAAGGATCGTTCCGGTTACACCGCTCTTGCGGGCTGCACGTTCAAATGTTTTCTTGAACTGACGCTCCAAAATGCCATAGGTATATTTGGCCTTCTGTTTTTCCATGAGCTGTACACCATATTCAGAAGTCTTTTTTCTTCTTTTTGATGCGCCATGTTGTCCGGGAGGATAACCCTTTTTTTCAAAGGTTTTATCAGGTCCATAAATGGCCTCCTTGAATTTCCTTGCGATCTTGGTTTTCGGACCAATGTATCTTGCCATGTTTGTTGATTGTATTGTTACTGCTTAATTTATGCAAATCGAATTCCGATTTCGAAAACTATACCCTTCTCCTTTTGGGAGGACGGCAACCATTGTGCGGTAAAGGTGTTATGTCAAAAATCTCACTCACCTCTATACCGGCAGAATGTATCGTACGAATCGCTGATTCTCTTCCGGCGCCCGGACCTTTTACATACACTTTTACCTTACGGAGTCCTTGATCGAATGCTACTTTTGAACAATCCTGTGCCGCAACCTGAGCTGCGTAGGGAGTATTCTTCTTTGAACCTCTGAATCCCATCTTACCTGCTGATGACCATGAAATTACCTGGCCGCTCTCATTTGTAAGTGAAATAATGAGGTTGTTAAATGAAGCCATGATGTATGCACGGCCAAACGGTTCAACCTTGACAACTCTTTTCTTTGTGGTCTTTGTGGTCTTTGCCATATCTTATTTAATTAATGTTCAATGCTATTTGCCTGGTGCTTTTTTCTTGTTGGCCACAGTTTTTTTACGGCCTTTTCTGGTACGGGCATTATTTTTAGTACTCTGACCACGCATTGGCAAACCAACACGGTGACGAATACCACGATAACAACCGATATCCATTAAACGTTTTATGTTCATCTGGACCTCAGAACGCAGTGCTCCTTCAACTTTAAACTTTTCGTTGATGATGTTACGGATTTTCGTCAGTTCATCATCATTCCAATCCTGTACTTTTTTGTTGAAGTCCACTTCAGCCTGGCGAAGAATCTCCTGGGCGCTGCTTCTGCCGATCCCAAAAATATACGTCAGACCAATTTCTCCTCTTTTGTTTTTTGGTAAGTCAATACCGCTTATACGTGCCATATCGTATTTTAATTGATGTTGCTAATTTCTAACCCTGTCTTTGTTTGAACTTAGGGTTCTTTTTGTTAATTACAAAAATTTTACCTTTTCTCCTGACGATTTTACAATCATCAGTCCTTGTTTTTACTGATGCGCGGACTTTCATAGATTCAGTACTTAAACTATTTATATCTAAATGTTATTCTTCCTTTTGACAGGTCGTAAGGCGACATTTCTATTTTCACCTTATCCCCTGGTAATATTTTTATGTAATGCATGCGCATCTTCCCTGAAATATGAGCCATTATTACATGCCCGTTTTCCAGTTCAACTCTGAACATTGCATTGCCAAGACTTTCCCGTACAATCCCATCTTGTTCGATGATGAGTTGTTTTGCCATAGTTTATTTATTTGTTGTTCAATACCTGCTCAATTTCTTCGAAGCTGGATAACACTTCTGCCTTTTCTCTCCGGATGGCTACTGCGTGCTCAAAATGAGCACTGGGTAACTTGTCTTTGGTCCGGATTGTCCAACCATCATTTTCTTGCACAACTCCACGCTTTCCATAGTTGATCATCGGTTCTATACAGATAACCATACCTTCTGTCAGCAATGGACCATCCCCTCTCCTTCCAAAATTTGGAACTTCCGGTTTTTCATGCAATTTACGCCCTAACCCATGTCCTACCAAATCGCGTACTACTGAAAACCCAAACGATTCAACATATTGCTGAACCTCAAATCCAATATCTCCAACACGCTTACCAACTATTGCAGCACTTATCCCCTTCTCCAATGAAATCTTTGTTATTTCAAGAAGCTTTTTATACTCCGTCTTAACAGGTTCCACTGTAAAAGTGTATGCAGAATCACCATAAAAGCCATTCATCAAAACTCCACAATCAACAGATACAATATCCCCCTCTTTCAACTCATATTTCCCCGGTATTCCATGTACAACCTGATCATTTACAGATATACACAAAGTATTGGGAAAGCTATTGTACCCCTTGAACGCTGGTAAAGCATGATGATCGCGGATAAAAGTCTCGGCAATTGCGTCGAGATCTATTGTTTTTACTCCGGCCTTTAAATGCTTCGCTACTTCGGCAAGCGTTTTTCCAACAAGCAAAGAACTCTCTCTTATTAATTCAATATCTTCTTCCGTTTTAAACGGTATCATCCGGTATCCTCCGAAAATTAACCCGTCATCGACGTGGATGATCTTCCTTTAATTCTGCCTGATTTCATCAAACCGTCGTAATGTCTCATTAAGAGATGACTTTCGATTTGCTGAAGTGTGTCCAGAACAACCCCTACCAAAATCAACAGTGATGTTCCTCCAAAAAATTGGGCGAACTGACTATTTACTCCGGCTACACCGACAATGGCTGGCATTATGGCCACCAATGCAAGGAATAATGATCCGGGGAATGTAATTTTAGACATCACAGAATCAATGAAATCGGCAGTTTTTCGCCCGGGTTTAACACCGGGTATAAAGCCGCCATTCTTTTTCATATCTTCAGCCATTTGATTCGGATTAACAGTAATTGCCGTATAAAAATACGTAAAGGCAATAATCATAATCGCAAAAACCAAATTGTAATAAAATCCGTTGAAATCAACAAATGCTCCAAGGAATCCACTCATTGTTTCTGAATTTGCAAATCCTGCAAGCGTGATCGGCAAAAACATAATAGCCTGAGCAAAAATAATTGGCATAACACCGGCAGCATTTACCTTTAATGGGATATACTGACGAACACCACCATATTGTTTATTACCAACTATTCTTTTAGCATACTGAACAGGAATACGACGTGTTCCCTGTACCAATAAAATACAAAGTAAAATTACAAGGACAAGAACTGCGATTTCCACAAGGAAAATAACAAGACCGCCACCACCTTTTTCTTCCATACGGGAAACAAATTCACCGGCAAGTGCAAAGGGCAGACGGGCAATAATACCTATCATAATAATCAATGAAATACCATTTCCAAGTCCTTTATCGGTAATTTTTTCACCCAGCCACATTACAAACATGGAACCGGCAGTTAGTAAAATTACACTCGAAACCCAGAAAAACCTCGTTGGTGGCATATCCGGTGTGAAGGGATAAAACGCCTCATTCGGTAATTGTGCAACAAGATTGGCAATGTATCCGGGAGATTGGAAAATCAGAATAATAACAGTTAAATAACGTGTAATCTGATTAATCTTCTTTCTTCCGCTTTCACCTTCTTTTTGTAACTTCTGGAAATAAGGTATAGCCATTCCCAATAACTGAACCACGATGGATGCAGAAATATAAGGCATGATACCCAAAGCAAAGATGGAGGCATTCGAAAAGGCCCCGCCTGAGAACATATTCAATAATCCAAGTAGTCCGTCACTGGTTTGCTTTTCAAGATTGCCAAGCATGCCGGGATCGACTCCGGGAAGAACGATATAAGATCCGAAACGGTATATCACTATAATACCGAGTGTATACAGGATCCGTTTCCTGAGTTCCTCAATCTTATAGATGTTCCGAATAGTCTGGATAAGCTTTTTCATTCAGATTAAAGTTTAGTTGCGGTTCCACCTGCAGATTCAATCATTTTCGCAGCTTTTGCTGTGAAGGCATGAGCAATCACTTCTACTTTAGAGGTAATTTCGCCTTTTCCAAGTATCTTGATAAGGTCGTTACCACTGGCAAGTCCATTCTCAACAAGAACAACAGGATCTATCAAGGTGAGATTCTTTTTGTCGATGAGTTGCTGAAGTGATTCCAGATTAACACCATGATATTCAACGCGATTCCGGTTTTTAAACCCGAATTTGGGTACGCGTCTTACCAATGGCATCTGACCACCTTCAAAACCAAATTTCTTGCTATATCCAGAGCGTGATTTGGCTCCTTTGTGCCCACGTGTGGAGGTTCCTCCACGGCCTGAACCCTGTCCGCGGCCAATTCTCTTAGATTTCCTTACGGAACCTTCTGCGGGTTTTAGATTGCTGAGATCCATATATACTTTTTTACGTCTGATTAATCAATTTCTTCTACTGTAATTAAATGTTGCACCTTGGCAATCATTCCTAACATCTGGGGATTTGCTTCCACTTCGATGACCTGATGCATCCGCTTAAATCCGAGTGCCTGCAGGGTCCTTTTTTGCCTCAGTGGACGGTCGATCCCACTTCTGACTTGCTTAATTCTTAATTTTTTCATGATCAGAAGAATTATCCGTTAAATACTTTATCCAGGTTTATTGACCTCAACTGAGAAACCGTATAAGGGTCTTTCAACTGAACCAATGCATTGATGGTTGCTTTTACAACACTATGTGGATTGGATGAACCTTTGGATTTTGCCAATACATTGTGTACACCAACACTTTCCAGAACAGCACGCATAGCTCCACCTGCAATAACTCCCGTTCCAGGGGCAGCAGGTTTAATAAAAACCAATGCACCGCTGTATTTCCCTTCCTGTTCGTGGGGAATTGTCCCTTTTAAAATAGGAACTTTGATCAGGTTTTTCTTCGCATCGTCAATTCCTTTTGCAATTGCTGCAGTAACTTCCTTTGCTTTTCCTAAACCATAACCAACTACACCATTCTCATTTCCAACAACCACAATGGCTGAGAAACTGAAGGTACGACCTCCCTTTGTAACTTTGGTTACCCTCTGTATGCTGACGAGACGATCTTTAAACTCGATCTCGCTTGATTTTACTCTTTTTACGTTTAAATTGGCCATTTGCTTAGAATTTTAAACCTTTTTCCCGTGCTGCATCGGCAAGTGATTTTACCCTGCCATGGTATAAATATCCGTTACGATCAAATACAACTGCTTCAATCCCGGCTTCTTTTGCACGTTCTGCAATCAATGCTCCTACCAGTTTCGACTGTTCAATTTTTGGAACTTTCTGATCCACGATTTCTTTTACTTTGGAAGAGGCAGATACAAGGGTTTTTCCACAGGTATCATCAACCAATTGCACATAAATCTGTGTATTGCTTCTGAATACTGTCATTCTGGGCCTTTCTGCTGTACCGGAGATTACCTTGCGAATCCTCATCTTGATCCTGGATCTCCTGTATTCCTTTACACTTTTAATTGACATGGGGTTATGATATTAAATATGGGTATCAGATTATTTATTTATCACCTGCTGATTTTCCGGCTTTCTTCCTGACAATCTCTCCTTTGAAACGGATACCTTTACCTTTGTATGGTTCAGGTGGACGTAACGAACGGATCTTGGAAGCAATATGGCCAATTAACTGACGATCATGTGATTTCAGGATGATTGTCGGATTCTTTCCCTTTTCTGCAGTAGTCTCACATCCAATCTCTTTCGGTAATTCGAAATAAATATGATGGGAATGACCTAAGGTGAGATCCAGAATATTATCGGCTACTGTTGCTTTGTAACCAACACCTACCAGTTCCTGAATGATTGTAAACCCTTCAGATACTCCTGTAACCATGTTGGCCAGCAGTGAACGATAGAGTCCATGTAATCCGCGTTCCAGTTTTTCATCATTCTGACGGCTAACAGTCAGGGTTGAATCTTCCACAGTAATAACAATATTCGGATGTATTGGCTGCGTAAGTTCACCCAGCTTTCCTTTGACGGTTACCATATTTTCGGCGGAAACATTAATTTGAACGCCTGCCGGGATGGATATGGGTAATTTACCTATACGTGACATGGTTATCTTATTTTAACTGATATAACATAAAACTTCACCACCAACATTCAGCTTCTTAGCTTCCTTGTCTGTCATTAAACCCTGTGAGGTTGAAATGATGGCAATACCTAACCCGTTTAAAACCCGGGGAATTCGGTCTGAACCAACATATTTTCTCAATCCGGGCTTACTGATTCTAACCAAACGGCTGATAGCTGATACTTTTGTTACTGGATGATACTTAAGGGCGACTTTAATCACCGCTGGAAATACCTCATCTTCGAACTTATAGTTTAAAATGTAACCTTTTTCAAACAGAATTTTGGTTATTTCCTTTTTAATTTTTGATGAAGGGATTTCTACCAAACGGTGGTTGGCCATCACTGCATTCCGAACGCGTGTTAAATAATCGGCAATTGGATCTGTTACCATGGATTATTGACTTATTATATTGATTCTTAATTTTTTACCAGCTTGCTTTTTTAACTCCGGGGATTAAACCTGCCAGAGCCATTTCCCGGAAATTAATACGGGAAATTCCAAAAACACGCATATATCCTTTTGGTCTGCCTGTCAATTTGCAACGATTGTGCAAACGTACCGGTGAGGCATTACGAGGTAATTTCTGCAAAGCAGTGTAATCACCGGCAGCTTTCAGTTCAGCACGTTTGGCAGCATACTGTGCAACCATGCGTTTACGCTTTACTTCTCTTGCTTTTATGGATTCTTTTGCCATCTGGTTTATGATTTTTTAAAGGGTATGCCAAATTGTTTTAATAATGCCATGGCTTCCTGATCGGTATTTGCCGTTGTTACCATGGTGATATCCAGACCATTGATCTTGGTAATCTTGTCAATGTTGATTTCTGGAAAAATGATCTGCTCACTGATTCCCAATGTGAAATTTCCACGACCATCAAATCCTTTATCATTCAATCCTCTGAAATCACGAATACGCGGAATTGAAACAGATATTAACCTGTCAAGAAACTCATACATTTTATCACCACGCAAGGTTACACGAACACCAATGGGCATCCCGCGGCGGAGTTTAAAGTTGGAAATATCCTTCTTTGATTTCGTGGCAACAGCTTTCTGTCCGGAAATCATCGTTAATTCCTGAATACCATTATCAATAAGCTTTTTATCGGCTATGGCATCACCAACTCCCTGGTTAATACTGATTTTTACCAGTCGCGGAACCTGCATTACACTACTATAATTGAACTGATTCTTCAGTTCTGGTACGATTTCGTTAGCGTACTTCTCTTTTAGTCTCGGGTTGTAGTTCATTATTTAATTACCTCCCCTGTTTTTTTCGAATAACGTACTAAAACTTCTTTCTTTGGATCCAGCTTACGGCCAATTCGGGTAGGTTTACCTGAATTGTCAACAACCATAAGATTGGAAATATGGACCGGGGCTTCTTTTCTAAGAATACCACCCTGTGGGCTTTTTGCATTGGGCTTTGTATGTTTGGCTACCATATTGATACCTTCAACAACTGCCGTTTGTTTGTCGGGATTTACAATAAGAACTTTTCCCTGTTCTCCTTTGCTGTCACCGGCTATAACCTTCACAGTGTCTCCCTTCCTGATGTGCAACTTATTTGCCATAGGTCTGTGTATGTGTTAAAGCACCTCTGGTGCTAATGATACAATTTTCATAAATTTCTTGTCACGTAGTTCACGTGCAACGGGTCCGAAAATACGGGTTCCGGATAATTCCTCTGATGCTGTCAGCAATACACAGGCATTATCATCAAACCGGATATAGGATCCATCAGCCCGACGGACTTCTTTTTTGGTGCGAACCACGACAGCCTTTACGACAGCTCCCTTTTTTACATTCCCGGAAGGTAACGCATGCTTGATGGATACGATGATCTTGTCACCGACACTGGCATACCTGCGCTTGGTCCCGCCCAAAACCCTGATACATAATGCTTCTTTGGCACCACTGTTATCAGCTACTATTAATCTGCTTTCCTGTTGAATCATGGCTATTTAGCTCTTTCTATTATTTCGACTAATCTCCAACATTTGGTCTTGCTCAATGGCCTTGTTTCGGCTATGAGTACGGTATCACCTAAATTGCAATCGTTGGCATCATCATGTGCGTGAAATTTGGTGGTTTTCTTCACGAATTTACCATATTTCGGGTGCATGATCTTTCTTTCTACCATCACAACAATGGACTTCTCCATCTTGTTGCTAACAACAACACCGACTTTTTCTTTTCTGAAGTTCCTGGTTTCCATGCTTTTATAATTTTCTTCTTATTTAGTGGCGGTAACTTTAGTCTGTTCCTGCCGAGCACGACTGGTGATTTCGGTCATCAATCTGGCTATTGTCTTTCTGTAGACTTTTATTTTATTTGGATTCTCCAGTGGGCTCACCGCATGATTTAATTTCAGCTTTACAAGCTGCTTGCGTTCTTCTTCGAGCCTCTCAAGGATCTCCGGCGTTGTCATTTCTCTGATCACTTTCGGTTCCATATTACCTCTTAGTTTGCTTCTTCTGAATAATCATTTCTTACAATGAACTTTACCCGTATCGGGAGCTTCTGAGCAGCCAGACGCATTGCTTCTGTTGCAACTGCAAGCGATACTCCTTCGGCCTCAAATAATATACGACCCGGGGTTACCGGAGCTACATAACCTTCTACGGCTCCTTTACCTTTTCCCATACGTACCTCTGCAGGTTTTTTGGTGATTGGTTTGTCGGGGAATATGCGAATCCATACCTGTCCTTCACGTTTCATATGACGGCTGACAGCCTGACGGGCAGCCTCGATCTGACGTTGAGTGATCCAGGCAAATTCCATGGTTTTTATCCCGAAGGAACCAAATGCAAGCTCATGTCCACGCTGGGCATTCCCTTTCATTTTCCCCTTTTGCATTCTCCGGTACTTGGTTTTCTTTGGCTGTAACATTCTATGTGAATATTAATTGTTTATAATCAATTTTACTGGCAAAACTATTTTCTTCTGCCACCACCGCCACTGTTACCACCTCGTTGTGGTCCACGACCTTTTGGTCTGGGTGCGGTAAGTTTATCTTTTGTTGCACTGATGGCAGGTACAAGATCACGTTTACCGTAAACTTCGCCCTTACAAATCCATACTTTTACACCAATTCGCCCGTAGGTTGTGTGGGCTTCTGCTGTGGCATAATCAATATCCGCGCGCAGTGTATGAAGTGGTGTTCTGCCCTCTTTATATTGCTCATTACGAGCCATTTCTGCTCCACCTAATCGACCGGCTATCGTCACTTTAATTCCTTCAGCTCCGATTCGGATGGCAGAAGCAATTGAAGTCTTGATCGCGCGACGGTATGAAATTCTCCCCTCAATCTGCTTTGCGATGGTATTCGCAACAATCAATGCATCCAGTTCCGGACGTTTAATCTCACTGATATTGATCTGAATCTCCTTTTTGGTGATTTTTTTCAATTCTTCCTTGAGCTTGTCAACTTCCTGACCACCTTTACCAATAATGATACCCGGGCGGGCAGTATTAATCGTAACCGTAACCAGTTTTAATGTACGCTCAATGATGATCCTTGAGATTCCGGCCTTCGCTAAACGTGCATTCAGGTATTTCCTGATCTGATCATCTTCAACGAGTTTTGACTCGAAATTTCTTCCGCCAAACCAGTTGGAATCCCATCCTCTGATGATTCCTAAGCGGTTACCTATTGGATTCGTCTTTTGTCCCATTCAAATTGTATTGTTAAGACTGCTAATCTTTGGTAATTAATTCTTTTTTGTTGTTTCTTCAGCTACTTCTGGTCCTACCCGGGTATCCAGAATCATTGTTACATGATTCGAACGCTTACGGATACGGTATCCTCTGCCTTGAGGCGCCGGACGCATTCTGCGAAGAATACGACCTCCGTCAACAGATACCTCACGGATGTATAACTTACTGTCTTCCATGCGTTGACCTTCATTTTTGACCTGCCAGTTCGCAATTGCAGAAAGTAAAAGTTTACGGACACGCTCGGAGGCTTCTTTCGAACTAAACTTCAAAATATGAAGTGCTTGTTCGACATCACGGCCTTTGATCATATCTGCCACCAGCATCATCTTGCGGGGTGAAGTCGGGCAATTGTTTAATTTGGCATAGCTTATGCTTTTCTTTGCCTCTTTAATCAATTCAGCGGAGTTATGTTTTCTTGATCCCATCAGTCAGTCTTTCTTTATTTTTTACCATCTTTTTTAGAACCGCTGTGACCTCTAAAGGTACGCGTCGGTGCGAATTCCCCTAATTTATGTCCGACCATATTTTCGGTCACATAAACAGGTATAAATTTGTTGCCATTGTGAACAGCGATCGTTTGTCCGACAAAATCGGGAGAGATCATGGATGCTCTCGACCAGGTCTTGATAACAACCTTTTTCTTTTCTGTAATGGCTTCGAGAACTCTCTTCTCGAGCTTATAATGGATATAAGGTCCTTTTTTCAGTGAACGACTCATCTCAACTGATTTATTTCAGGTTATTTCTTCCTTTTTTCAATAATATAGTTGTTGGACTGTTTGGTCCGCGAACGTGTCTTGTAGCCCTTGGCCGGCATACCCTTGCGGGATCTTGGATGTCCTCCTGATGCCCTGCCTTCGCCTCCACCCATCGGGTGATCAACCGGGTTCATGGCAACACCTCTAACCCTTGGACGACGGCCTAACCAACGGCGACGACCGGCTTTTCCACTGGATTCAAGGTTATGATCAACATTCGACACCATGCCTACTGTTGCTTTGCATGTTTGAAGTATCATTCGGGTTTCGCCCGATGGTAACTTCACAATCGCAAACTTACCATCCCTCGACATCAGTTGGGCGTAAGAACCTGCACTGCGTGCCATCTTTGCTCCCTGACCGGGCTGGAGTTCAATATTGTGGATTATGGTACCAAATGGAATTTCACTCAGAAATAAAGCATTTCCTACTTCAGGAGCTGCTCCGTTTCCGGAAATGATTTCCTGGTCAACCTTTAAACCATGAGGCGCAACAATATACCGTTTTTCACCATCAGCATAAAAAACAAGAGCAATACGGGCTGTACGGTTCGGATCGTATTCGATCGTCTTTACAATACCCGGAATTCCGTCTTTATCACGCTTAAAGTCAACAATTCTGTATTTCTGTTTATGACCGCCACCAATATAGCGAATGGTCATTTTCCCCTGGTTATTTCTTCCACCTGACTTCTTTTGAGGAGTCAGAAGGCTTTTTTCTGGCACATTCGTTGTCACTTCATCATACGAACTGATGAGTTTGAAACGCTGTGCGGGAGTTGTCGGATTATATTTTTTTAAAGCCATTTATTTTAGATATTGCTGTAAAAATCAATGGTTTCACCTTTCGCTAATGTTACAATTGCCTTTTTGAAGGCGGTAGTCCTGCCGGATACATAACCGGCCTTGGTATATCTGGATTTAGCTTTCCCGGCATGGTTGATCGTGTTTACAGTCACAACTTCAACATTGTAAAGCTCCTGAACTGCTTTCTTGATCTCAAGTTTGTTCGCTTTACGGTCGACCAGGAATCCGAAACGGTTGAACTTTTCGCCCTGCGCCGTCATTTTCTCGGTGATAATCGGTTTTACTATGATACTCATTATTCGAAGTATTACGGGTTGTTACCTGGTTTTAAGCATTGATCTTTTCAAATTCCTTTACAGATGCTTCTGTTACCAGCATATGATGCGCCCGAAGGATATCATATGTGTTTAAATCAGTGGCAATCATTACTTTGGCATTCTGAAGATTCCGTGCTGAAAGGACGATTTTTGCATCAACCTTATCCACAACCAGAAGCGTTCTTTTATTCTCTAACTGAAATTTCTGAAGCATATCAATGTACACCTTGGTCTTTGGAGTATCAAATGTAAAATCTTCCAGGATGGTCAGTTTTTCTTCTTTTACTTTATAGGAAATGGCAGATTTTCTGGCCAGCTTTTTCAGCTTCTTATTCAATTTGAAATCGTAATCACGTGGCTGTGGTCCAAATACACGACCCCCGCCTTTTGCCAACGGGCTCTTCAAACTGCCTGCTCTCGCTCCGCCGGTACCCTTCTGCCTTTTCAGCTTCTTGGTCGTACGGGATACTTCCCATTTCTCTTTGGTCTTGTGGGTTCCCTGACGCTGATTTGCAAGATACAATTTCGTATCCAGATATATCGCGTGGTCATTCGGCTCAATGCTGAAAACCGCGTCATCCAGTGAAACTGTCCTGGATAACTTCTCCCCTTTGATGTTATAAACTACTAGCTCCATCTCTCAAGAATTAAGTATGAACCATTTGCTCCGGGTACGGAACCTTTTACCAAAACCAGATTTTTTTCCGGAATCAGTTTTGCAATCTGCAGATTGATCACTTTCCTTCTGGCTCCACCCATACGGCCTGCCATACGGATACCTTTGAATACTCTTGACGGATAAGAGGATGCTCCTACTGATCCGGGTGCACGCAAACGATTGTGCTGACCGTGTGTTGCTTCACCAACTCCATGGAATCCGTGACGTTTTACAACACCCTGAAAACCACGTCCTTTGGTAACACCAACTACGTCAATGTATTCGCCTTCAGAAAACACTTCCACATCTACAACATCACCATAACTCTTCTGGTGGTCAGCTTCGAAACGTGTGAATTCAACAACAACCCTCTTAGGTGTAGTATTCGCTTTCGCAAAATGACCCATCATAGCTTTGGTTGTATGCTTTTCTTTCTTTTCTCCGAAAGCAAGCTGGATCGCTTCGTAACCGTCATTCTCCTTGGTACGGATCTGGGTTACTATGCAAGGCCCGGCTTCAATGACCGTTATAGGGATATTCTTCCCCGCAGCATCGTACATGCTGGTCATTCCGATCTTCTTTCCAATTAATCCTGACATTTTCTTTAATATTTATTCTTATTAAACCAGCCTTGTCCAACTATACTTTGATTTCGACTTCTACGCCACTTGGTAATTCAAGTTTCATCAATGCATCGATGGTCTTGGAAGTGGAACTGTATATGTCCAGCAATCTTTTATAAGTGCTGAGCTGAAATTGTTCCCTCGATTTTTTATTTACGAATGTGGAACGATTGACGGTAAAAATCTTCTTGTCGGTCGGAAGTGGAATAGGTCCGCTTACTACCGCTCCGGTTGCTTTTACAGTCTTAACGATCTTTTCTGCCGATTTGTCAACCAGGCTGTAATCGTAAGATTTTAATTTAATTCTGATCCTCTGATTCACCGTTTTCTCTTTTTGGGTTAATATTTTATCAGATATCCTTTAACTTTCATTATCACTTCATCAGCCAAAACCTGTGGAATTGGTTCATAATGATCAAATTCCATACTGGATGTTGCTCTTCCTGAACTGAGACTCCGTAAAGTTGTTACATACCCGAACATTTCCGATAATGGAACATGGGCTTTTACAACCTGCAGTGAGTTTTTATTTTCAATAGCATCAACATTGGCTCTCCTTTTGTTAAGATCACTGCTGATTTCTCCAACATACACATCAGGACACGACACTTCAAGACGCATTATGGGCTCTAAAAGTACCGAATTGGCCTGTCGGCAGGCATTTTTAAAGGCCAGCCTTGCAGCAATTTCGAAGGCAAATGCATCGCTGTCAACAGGATGTATTGAGCCGTCTAAAAGCCTGACTTTCAAGCTTTCCATAACAAATCCGGCCAAAACTCCATTCGACATTGCAGAGGCAAAACCTTTCTCAACTGCCTGAATATACTCTTTCGGGATTACTCCGCCTTTGGTTTCATTGATAAACTGAAGACCCTTTGTTCCGTTGTCTGCCGGTGAAACTTCAATCTCAATGTCAGCAAATTTCCCTCTGCCACCGGATTGTTTTTTGTAAATTTCACGGTGCTTATAGGTTGAAGTAATGGCTTCTTTATATGAAACCTGGGGATTCCCGGTGTTGCACTCAATTTTAAATTCACGTTTCAGACGATCTACCAATACCTCCAGATGAAGTTCGCCCATTCCGCTAATAATAGTCTGGCCTGTTTCTTCATCATTTTGTACACTAAAAGTAGGATCTTCTTCTGCCAGTTTTTGTAAGGAACCAATTAGTTTCTCAACATCATCCTGGGTTCTGGGCTCAATTGCCATGTTGATAACCGGTTCAGGGAACTGAATGGTTTCAAGTATAAGCGGATGTGTTTCAGTACATAAGGTATCACCGGTTCTGACCTGTTTTAAACCAACAATTGCTCCAATATCTCCAGCCTCAAGCTGATCAACGGGATTTTGTTTGTTGGCATGAACCTGAAATAAACGGGAAACACGTTCCTTTTTATTGGAAGTAGTATTCAAAACCTGCTCACCGGCTTTAAGAATCCCTGAATAAACCTTTACAAAACCGATACGACCAACAAAAGGATCTGTAGCTATTTTAAAAACAAGGGCACTCAAATGATCCTGAGTATCCGGTTTGCGGCTTTCTTCTTTACCGGTAAACGGATTAACACCGTTTACAGCCGGCTTATCCATCGGAGTTGGCAGGTAATTAATCAGAGCATCCAGCAAAGGCTGAACACCAATATTTTGATAGGAGGCCCCACATAAAACAGGTGTAATCCTCATTTCAAGGGTGGCTTTCCTGACCATACGAATGATATCTTCGGAAGAAATCGATTCAGGATCGAGTAAAAACTTTTCTAAAAGTTCATCACTTTCTTCAGCAGCACCTTCAATCAGTTGTAAACGATATTGATTTACTTCTTCAATCAGATCTTCAGGTACAGGAATTTCATGATAATGACTTCCCATATCTTCTAAATCCCAGACATAAGCTTTGTTGGCAACCAAATCAACAACTCCCTGAAATTCATCTTCGCTTCCGATTGGAATCTGAAGAGGAACAGGATTTGCGCCCAGTTTTTCCTTAATCTGAGTAAGTACACTGAAAAAATCAGCCCCGGCTCTGTCCATTTTATTCACATAGGAAATGCGGGGCACTTTATATTTATCGGCCTGATGCCAGACAGTTTCGGATTGAGGTTCAACACCTCCTACTGCACAAAAAATAGCAACAGCACCATCTAAAACCCGCAATGAACGTTCTACCTCAACGGTAAAATCAACGTGACCGGGTGTATCAATGATATTGATGCGATATTCTTCGTTATTGTATTTCCAGATAACTGTAGTTGCTGCAGCCGTAATGGTGATTCCGCGTTCCTGCTCCTGAACCATCCAGTCCATTGTAGCAGTTCCGTCATGAACCTCACCGATCTTATAATTGATCCCGGTATAATACAAAATACGCTCCGTTGTCGTGGTTTTACCCGCGTCAATGTGCGCCATGATGCCGATGTTCCGTGTATGTAGGAGTCTGTCTGACATTTTTTGTATTCCGGTCCTCTTTTTTTAGAATCTGAAATGGGAGAAGGCTTTGTTTGCCTCAGCCATACGGTGAGTATCTTCTTTTCTTTTGAAAGCAGCACCTTCTTCTTTATATGCGGCCATGATTTCAGCTGCCAGTTTGCCTGCCATTGATTTCTCATGACGTTTGCGGGCATAATTGATCAGTGATTTCATACCGATAGAGCTTTTACGGCCTGGTCTGATTTCGGTTGGAATCTGGAATGTAGCACCCCCGATTCTGCGGCTCCGTACTTCAACAGAAGGAGTCACATTGGCTAATGCTTTTTTCCATACTTCAAGTCCGTCTTCTTTTGTTTTAGCACTGACCTGGTCAATTGCTTCATAAAAAAGCTGATATGCAGTATATTTTTTGCCGGAAAGCATCAGATTGTTGACAAATTTTGTCACCAGACCATCACTGAACCGTGGATCAGGAAGGATAATGCGTTTTTTTGGCTTTGATTTCCTCATGGTATTATTTGTTAAGCTTTACCTTGATTATTTCTTTGCTTTTGGGCGTTTGGTACCATATTTCGAACGACGCTGGTTACGGCCTTCTACTCCGGATGTATCCAATGCACCACGAATAATGTGATAACGGACACCGGGTAAATCCTTTACCCTGCCACCGCGGATCAGAACAATACTATGTTCCTGAAGGTTGTGACCTTCTCCCGGGATGTATGCGTTTACTTCTTTGGTATTGGTTAACCTTACCCTGGCCACTTTACGCATGGCTGAATTCGGTTTCTTGGGTGTTGTGGTGTAAACCCTGGTACAAACACCCCTGCGCTGTGGACAGGAATCAAGAGCGGGTGCTTTGCTCTTGTACTCTAATTTCTTCCTTCCCTTACGAACTAACTGCTGAATCGTAGGCATATTAAGGCTTTTGGTTTAATTTGTTCATTCTTTTTCAAAAAGGAGCGCAAAAGTACAATAATATTCCGAATCCGCAATAGCTTCTTCGGATATTTTTTTACTTCGCTCCAACGCAGGATAAAAAATCTATTGACTTTTTACCCCGGATTAATAGTTGTTAACAAAAGAAACGATAAACTGAGCCTTGTGAGAGACCCCGAACACTACATCGATCTTAAAGATCTTTACTTTGCAATGCCGGTTGAAACCTATATCAGTCTCACTTTATCAGGTTTCTGCTGCTTATCAACCCTTCAATCCATCCCGTCAGGACATTTATACCTGTCATTTTTGGGACTGCAAAGGTAAAAACTTTTTTGTATTCCAAATCATATCTTTATAAATATTTTGCAAAAAAGTGTAAATTCTTCTAAAATGACTCCTAAATAGCTAATTCAGACAACACTAAGCTCCGGAAACAGATCGAAAAAATCCATGTTAACATGTTTATAACCTAATGCCAGCTTCTGCGGTAATACCTGATGTGATTCTGGTTATTTTTGTGCCCTCAAAATTTTATGATATGGAGATGGATTTTTTGGAAGGATTAAATACTGAACAAAGGGCTGCCGTTGAACAGACAGAAGGACCAATCATGGTGATTGCCGGAGCCGGCTCCGGTAAAACCAGAGTGCTTACCTATAAAGTAGCCCACCTTATTCAAAAAGGTGTAGAACCCTTTCACATTTTAGCACTCACCTTTACCAACAGAGCAGCCGCAGAAATGAAAGAACGGATCATTGAACTGATGAAGGATCATGATGCACGTAATGTCTGGATGGGTACCTTTCACTCGGTTTTTGCCAAAATACTCCGGATTGAATGCGATAAAATCGGATTCCCCCCTACATTCTCAATTTATGATACAGATGATACCAAAAGTCTTATTAAATCCATCCTGAAAGAACAAAACCTCGATCCAAAAACCTATAACCCCTCTGTTATCCTGAACAGAATTTCCCTGGCGAAAACCAATCTGATGACACCGGCGGATTACAATGCAGATCCGGAACTGGTTTCCTATGATCAAAGTTCCGGAAAACCCATGACCGGTCAGATCTATACCATATATCAAACCAAACTGAAGAACGCCTCCGCCATGGATTTTGACGATCTGCTGTTCTTTACCAATGTTTTATTACGCGATCATCCGGATGCTCTGTACAAATATCAGCAGAAATTTAAATACATTCTGGTAGATGAGTACCAGGACACCAACTTCTCTCAATACATTATTATAAAGCGTCTGGCCGCCAACAACGAAAATATCTGTGTTGTCGGAGATGATGCCCAGAGTATTTATGCTTTCCGCGGAGCCCACATCGAGAATATTTTCAACTTTCAAAATGATTATCCGGATTATAAAATTTACAAACTGGAGCAAAACTACCGATCCACAAAAAACATTCTGAATGCTACCAACTCCCTGATTCAGAATAACCGCCAACAAATTAAAAAGGATCTTTGGACCGAAAACGATGAAGGATCCCGCATTGGTC
>CAYLTH010000003.1:36819-66137 GCA_964386485.1 uncultured Bacteroidales bacterium
CAACAAATTAAAAAGGATCTTTGGACCGAAAACGATGAAGGATCCCGCATTGGTCTGATCAAAGCCAATTCCGATACCGAAGAAGGCATGCTGGTGGCGCATTCCATTTTTGAGCAGAAGATGAACCAGCAGCTCGATAATGATGCCTTTGCAATTCTGTATCGTACCAATGCCCAGTCGCGCGCATTTGAAGAAGCTTTGCGCAAACTCAATATCCCCTACCGGATTTTTGGCGGATTATCTTTTTACAAACGCAAGGAAATCAAGGATATCATTGCCTATTTCAGAATGGTTGTAAATCCTGCCGACCGCGAAGCCTTTCTCCGGATAATTAACTATCCGGCCCGCGGTATTGGTCAGACAACTGTCGAAAAACTGATTATCCTGGCCGATGAACATGCCATTAGTCTGTGGGAAGTTGCTTTGCGGCTTCCCGGAAGTCCTTCAGGTTTTAACAGTGGAACCATGGCCAAAATTCAGGATTTTACAACCAAAATCAGAGCATATCAGGCTCAGCTGAATCACCTCAATGCCTTTGAACTGGCCCATAAAATTGCTTATGGAAGTGGAATTATCAAGGAAATCAAAGAAGATGACACGCCCGAAGGTGTCAGCAGACTCGAAAATATTGAAGAACTACTCAACGCAATCAAGGATTTCTGTGATACTCCCCGGCTCTCGGAAGAAACCGGTGAATTGACTTCTACCGAAGAAAAACCCCGCAGTCTGGATGAATTTCTGGGAGAGGTTTCGCTTTTAACCGATCTTGAGCCTGAGGATAAAAAAGATGCCGGAAATAAGGTAAGTCTGATGACGGTTCATGCCGCCAAAGGACTTGAATTCCCCTATGTTTATGTGGTGGGAATGGAAGAAGATCTATTCCCTTCCTACATGTCTATGAGTTCACGGCAGGAACTGGAAGAAGAACGGAGGCTTTTTTATGTAGCCATGACCCGTGCCATGAAAAAAGCAACCCTGAGTTTTGCCCAGACACGGTACCGGTGGGGCACACTCTCCTCTGCCACTCCCAGCCGGTTTATCAATGAAATAAAAGAAGAATATCTGGATATTCCGGTTAAAATAAGCCATCATAACCCTTCAGCCCCGCCAAAACCGACGCCTTCCTTTAATCCGGTAAAACCCAATCTTAAAAAAATCAGTTCAGTTAATCAAGCTCAGGATAGCCCCGATTCTGCACCCCCTTCAGATATCATGATGATTGAACCCGGCATGACGGTTGAGCATGCACAGTTTGGACAGGGAAATGTAGTGAGTGTTGAAGGTAACGGACCAAACCGGAAAGCTACAGTGAATTTTAACTCTGTCGGCAATAAACAGCTTCTGTTGCGTTTTGCCAAATTACGGATCATTTAATAACAGATTATCTTACCTTTGCAGGCTAAACCCTTTTTATGGAAATGGAATTAAATATGGACTACAACACCTCCAGAAAGAAATTACTTCTTGCTGAGTATGGTCGGAATGTCCAGAATATGGTGGAGTTTGCCCTCACCATTGAAGACAGGGAGAAACGGAATCGCACAGCCAGAACCATCGTTCAGGTAATGTCGCAATTGAATCCGGGAGTTGTCGAAAACAATGATTACTGGCAGAAACTTTGGGATCAGTTGTATATTATTTCCGGTTTTAAACTCGATATCGACAGCCCCTACCCAAAGCCAACAGAAGAAGTACTGAATCTGAAATCAGAAAAACTCAAATACCGGGATAAAGATTTCAGATATGGGCATTATGGAAAAAACATTGAGAAAATTATCAAAAAAGCCTCTGATATTGAAGATGGTGCTGAAAAAGCAGTATTTGTGGAAGCGATTGCCAATCATCTGAAAAAGACTTATCTTACCTGGAACCGGGATTCGGTCAGCGATGAACTGATTTATGAACATCTCGACAAATTATCAGCCGGAAAGCTCAAACTCAGCGATGAGACTCAATTGCAAAACACGAATGATATCCTTGCCCGGACAGCTGTGAAAAAGAAAAAATTTGTCAGACCCAAGGATAATATGAACCTGAGGCGTAAAAAGAAATAAGATAATCCGCTTTTTATGAGTTCTTTTGAGGTAACAGGCGGAAAAAGCCTGCATGGCACACTTATTCCGCAAGGTGCTAAAAATGAGGCGTTACAGATTATTTGTGCTGTTCTGCTGACACCCGAAAAAGTCACAATTTCAAACATCCCTGATATACGGGATGTGAACAAGCTAATTGAATTACTTGAAGAACTGGGTGTGAAGGTCGATAAAACCGGTGACGGAGAGTTTACGTTTGAAGCCTCCGACATCAGACTCGATTACATGAAGTCGGCTGAATATATGAAAAAAGCAGCCAGCCTCCGGGGTTCGGTTATGATGCTGGGACCACTGCTGGCACGCTATAAAAAGGCCTATCTCCCCCAGCCTGGTGGCGATAAAATCGGCCGTCGCCGTCTGGACACTCACTTTATCGGTTTTCAGAAACTTGGAGCACAATTCCATGTTGATCTTGATAATCAAGTATATAGCCTGGAAGGGGATAATCTTTCAGGTTGTTATATGCTCCTGGATGAAGCATCGGTTACCGGAACCGCCAACATCGTTATGGCAGCCGTAATGGCAAAGGGAACAACAACGATATTTAATGCAGCCTGTGAACCCTATCTGGTTCAGCTTTGTGAAATGTTGGTCAGAATGGGTGCAAAAATTGGCGGTATCGGTTCAAATCTGCTTAGCATCGAAGGGGTTGAATACCTTGGAGGCACCACACATCGCCTGCTTCCTGACATGATTGAAATTGGCAGTTTTATCGGACTGGCTGCCATGACACAAAGTGAAATCACTATTAAAGATGTGAACATTTCACGTCTGGGTATGATTCCCGAAGTTTTCCGGCGTCTGGGTATAAAAATAATCGAAAAAGGAGATGATTTATTCATTCCTGCACAGGACACCTACGAAGTAGAAACCTTCATGGATGGTTCGATTATGACGATTTCGGATGCCCCCTGGCCGGGATTTACACCAGACCTTATCAGTATTGCACTGGTGACGGCAATACAGGCAAAAGGAAGTGTTTTGATTCATCAGAAAATGTTTGAAAGCAGATTATTCTTTGTTGACAAACTGATAGATATGGGTGCCCGGATTATTTTATGTGACCCTCACAGGGCAACTGTAATTGGTTTAAATCACCACTATCCTTTGCGTGGAATTAAAATGACTTCTCCTGACATACGTGCCGGAGTATCCCTTTTGATTGCAGCCTTATCCGCTCAGGGTAAAAGTGTTATCGACAATATTGAACAAATCGACCGCGGATATCAACAAATTGATGAGCGTCTGAGACAAATTGGCGCGGAAATTGTTAGAAAGGCATAAAACCAAAAAAAAACGAATCATTTATGAAAAAAATCCTCTTCATCGCCTTGTTGCTGACAGCCGGTATTACTCTCAGCAGCCTTATCCTGGCGCCAAAACCTCTACAAAAATCCGCTCCTGAAGCAAAAATCGGAACGAATGTAGGTGACAAAGCCCCTGAAATTGAATTGCCCGGGACAGACGGAAAAAACCTCAAATTATCTTCTCTCAAAGGAAATGTTGTATTGATCGATTTCTGGGCATCCTGGTGTGGCCCCTGCCGCAGAGAAAATCCAAATGTTGTAGAAGCTTACCAAAAATACAAATCCCGCAAATTTAAAGATGCCAAAGGTTTTAAAATCTTCAGTGTATCCCTGGATAAAACCAAAGAACCCTGGCTTAAAGCGATTCAGACAGATAAACTTGACTGGAGTGATCATGTGAGTGATTTAAAAGGCTGGCAAAGTCAGGCTTCAGCATTATACGGAGTTAATTCTATTCCGGCAAGTTTCCTGATTGATGCCAACGGGATCATCATTGCCAAAAACCTTCGGGGTATGGATCTTCACTACCAACTCGAGAAACTGGCTAAATAATTCATTAAAAGGAGCTAAACGCTCCTTTTTTTATGCCATTTTGTCAAGATAATTCGGTGGCAGGTTATTTGATTTGTCGGATTGATGCTATAAAAGTGTATACCTATGTCAGAAAAAGAAACAAACAAAACGGAAAATTCAATTCCGACACAACAAGAAACCTCCGGAACAGACCAGCAGGATGGTAAACAAAAAAAGAACAGGTTTAAGAAAGAGAACAAGGAAACAGTTTATCAGGACAAAATTAATGAACTGAATGATAAGTACTTAAGACTCTTTGCTGAATTTGACAATTACCGGAAACGGGCTTTGAAGGAAAAAATTGAATTGGGTAAATATGCCGGGGAAGAAGTCATTCTGTCACTTCTTCCAGTTGTGGATGATTTCGACCGGGCAATGAAATCTTTTGATAAGGTCAGCGATCTGGCTGCCATGAAAGAAGGGATTACGCTAATCAATAATAAATTAAAAAATATCCTTGAAAACAAAGGCTTACAGGCTATGGAAACACTTGGAAAAGAGTTTTGTACCGATTTTCATGAAGCCATTACCAATATTCCGGCTCCTACCGAAGATCTGAAAGGGAGAGTTGTGGATGAAATTGAAAAAGGATATGAATTGAACGGAAAAGTAATCCGCTTTGCAAAAGTAGTTGTGGGCAGTTAAAAATAGATATCGTGGCGAAAAGAGATTATTACGAAATACTGGGCGTTGGGAAAGCTGCTTCGGAGGCTGAAATTAAGAAAGCATACCGGCAAATGGCATTGAAATTCCATCCCGACAGAAACCAGGGAGATAAAGAAGCTGAGGAACATTTCAAAGAAGCTGCAGAAGCCTACGAAGTACTGAGCAATCCAGACAAAAAGAGCCGTTACGACCAGTTTGGACATGCCGGTGTTGGAGGCAATCAGGGCCAGGGTTATGGTGGTGGAATGTCAATGGACGATATTTTCTCCCAATTCGGAGATATTTTTGGCAATGCATTTGGCGGATTTGGGAACCAACGAGGTGGTCGTGGCGGAAGGAGAGTGAATAAAGGCTCAAACCTGAGAGTAAAGGTTAAATTATCGCTTGAAGAAATTGCCACCGGTGTTGATAAAAAAATTAAACTCAATAAATACATCAGTTGCTCAGCATGTTCGGGAAGTGGTGCCAAAAACGGCAGTTCATTCAAATCATGCGGAACCTGCGGTGGTGCCGGGCATGTAACCCGTGTTACAAATACATTCCTGGGGCAGATGCAAACCTCCTCTACCTGCCCTGCCTGTGGTGGAGAAGGACAAACTATTACCGATAAATGCAATACCTGTTTTGGAGATGGTATTGTAAAGGCCGAAGAAATAGTGAATATCAGTATTCCTGCAGGAGTTGGCGAAGGAATTCAGCTATCGATGAGTGGCAAAGGGAATGCAGCTCCCAGGGGCGGAGTTCCGGGAGACCTGATAATTCTGGTTGAAGAAGCACCCCATAATTTTCTCGAGCGCGATGGCCATAATCTTATTTATGAGCATTTTATAAGTTTCAGTGAAGCTTCATTGGGAACAAATATTGAAGTCCCTACCCTCGAAGGCAAAGCCAAAGTGAAAATAAATCCGGGGATTCAAAGCGGGAAAGTGATGCGTTTAAAAGGAAAAGGACTACCCAGTCTGAATTCCTACGGACGAGGAGATCTTTTACTTACTGTAAATGTCTGGACACCTCAGCATCTCAGCAAGGAAGAAAAGATCATGATGGAAACACTGGAAGAATCTGTCAACTTCAAACCCAATCCGAAATCGGAAGACAGGAGTTTCTTCAAACGCATGAAGGAGTATTTTGAATAATCGGCTATCTTAGCGCCTTAAAATAATATTTCAACCGAACCCAATCTTATGTCTGACATTCCTGTTTTCAGGGCTGTTGAAGTTTCAAAACGCTTCGCCAATCATACTGCCCTCAACAAAGTAAGCATTGAAGTTCCGGCAAACAGCATTTATGGCCTGCTTGGACCCAATGGCGCCGGTAAAACCACACTCATCCGGATCATCAACCGTATTACCGGACCCGACGAGGGAAGTCTCTTTTTTAACGGAGAACCTCTTCAACCACACCATATTTATAAGATAGGGTATTTACCGGAAGAAAGGGGCCTCTATAAAAAAATGAAAGTTGGCGAGCAGGCTCTCTATCTTGCACGCTTGAAAGGCTTATCAAAAGCCGATGCCATGAAACAACTCAAATACTGGTTTGAGAAATTTGATATAGGAGCCTGGTGGAACAGAAAGGTTGAGGAACTGAGTAAAGGTATGCAGCAAAAGGTTCAGTTCATTGTTACAATCCTGCATGAACCTGAATTGTTGATTTTTGATGAACCATTCAGTGGTTTTGACCCGATCAATGTGAATCTGTTAAAGGAAGAGATCCTCAATCTGAGGGCAAAAGGCACAACCCTTATCTTCTCAACCCACAATATGGCTTCGGTAGAAGAACTTTGTGACCATATTGCCCTGATTAACCGTTCGGAAAAAATTCTGGAGGGCAGTGTAAAGGAAATCCGGAATCTTTACAAAAACAATATTTTTGAACTAAATCTTCTGGATTCCCCGGAAGATATCCGCCCTTATCTGAAACCCGGTATGGATTTGCTCGAACTCCATACAGAAGAAGAAACACTGGTTGCCAAAATCAAACTGGACAAAAGCCTTCAGACAAATGATCTTCTGCAATGTGTTATGCCCCATGCTCAGGTGAAAGCAATGCATGAAATTGTTCCTACCATGAATGATATTTTTATCAGTACTGTTGAAGAGAATGAAAAACACCTGCAATCTGCCCGGATTGACCAAAACAATGTATTATGAGTAAGATAAGTTTGATTATCCAGCGGGAATACCTCACACGGGTCAGAAAACGCTCATTTGTGGTAATGACTATCCTCGGCCCCTTACTCATGGCTGCGATCATGATTGTTCCGATCTATGTTGCCACCATGACCGGTAAGGAAAATAAAATTGCGGTTCTGGATGAAAGCGGTATTTATTATGAAAAATTTACGAATACCGAAAAAATGCGTTTTCAACATGTTCATGAAAATCTGAACAAAGAAAAAGCACAGTTTCTGGAACAAGGCTTCGATGCTTTGTTATACATTCCAAAAAGAGAAGTTGCCATACCCGTCTCTGCAATCCTGTATTCCGATAAACAGGTTAATATCAATGTCAAATCCCACATCGAAAATGTGATGAAAAAAGAGGTTGAAAGCCTGAAACTGGCTGCCTCAGGAATTGATAAGAATATTCTTGAATCCATAAAAACGAGCATTGATCTGACCAGCATTAAACTGGATGAAGGCGGTAAAGAAGAAAAAAGCTTTACAGAAGTGAGTATGGCAGTAGGGATGTTCTCCGGGATACTGATTTATTTTTTCATTTTCCTTTTCGGTGCACAGGTCATGCGTGGTGTTATTGAAGAAAAAACAAGCCGGATAGTTGAGGTTATTATCTCCTCAGTAAAACCTTTTGAATTAATGCTCGGGAAAATTATCGGGGTGGCGCTTGTCGGACTCACTCAGTTTTTACTCTGGGTTATCCTGACTTTTGGCATTGTAACAATATTCCAGACTACCTATTCTACTGAAATACAAGGATATAAATCTGCCCAGATAATGAATAACACCGGAATTCCCTCAGAATTGGCACAAAAAGCCGATACGGGGCAGTCGGAAGTAGGTCAGATCTTTGAGGCTATTTCAACAATCAACTTTTTACAGATTATTCTTGCTTTCCTGTTTTACTTTATCGGCGGTTATCTTTTGTATGCAGCTTTGTTTGCGGCAATTGGTTCGGCTGTTGATAACGAAGCGGATACACAACAATTTATGTTGCCGGTAACGGTTCCTTTAATTTTGTCGATCATCATGGCTCAATATGTCATCAATGATCCTGAAGGGCCTGTTTCTTTCTGGTTATCAATGATACCGCTTACCAGTCCGATCATTATGATGATCCGGATTCCATTCGGTGTGCCGGTATATGAGCTCATACTTTCAATGGCACTATTGGTTGGTGGTTTTCTGGGAGCGACCTGGCTGGCTGCAAAAATTTATCGCACCGGAATCCTGATGTATGGTAAAAAAGTGGATTACCGTGAATTATGGAAATGGATCACTTTTAAAGCATAACCTTACAGCAGATGGCCAGTATCCTGATAATAGATGATGAAAAGAGTATCCGGAATGTTTTGCGGGATATCCTCGAATATGAGAAATATCATGTTGATGAAGCCGAAAACGGTGCAGATGCATTAACCCTCATCCGCAAGGAAAAATACGATGTGATTCTTTGTGATATTAAAATGCCAAAAATGGATGGCATTGAAGTACTGGAGCAGATCACAATGCTTTGCGACACTCCTGTGGTTATGATTTCGGGGCACGGTAATATTGATACTGCTGTTGAATCCATCAAAAAAGGTGCTTATGATTTTCTTTCAAAGCCACTGGATCTTAACCGGACCATGATTACGATCCGGAACGCGATGGATAAAAACAGATTGATTACTGAAACGAAAATACTGAAACGGAAGGTTAGCAAAGCCTACGATATGATTGGGGAATCACCGGTTTTAACGGAAATCAAAACGATGATCGGCAGGGTTGCTCCAACAGATGCCAGGGTGATGATAACCGGTGAAAACGGAACCGGCAAAGAACTCGTTGCCCGCTGGCTTCATGAAATGAGTCATCGCGCTTCCGGACCATTCATTGAAGTGAATTGTGCTGCCATCCCATCCGAACTTATCGAAAGCAATCTGTTTGGACACGAAAAAGGTTCTTTTACTTCAGCCATTAAGCAAAAGAAAGGTGATTTTGAACTGGCAACCGGGGGTACTCTTTTTTTGGATGAAATCGGGGATATGAGTTTATCCGCGCAGGCAAAAGTACTCCGGGCATTGCAGGAGAATAAGATTATGCGCGTTGGCGGAGAAAAGGAAATCCCTGTAGATGTCAGGGTTATTGCTGCAACCAATAAAAATCTGACAGAAGAAATTGCGAAAAAGAATTTCAGAGAAGACCTTTATCACCGTTTGAGCGTAATTCTGATCCATGTTCCTCCGCTGAAGGAGCGAAAAGACGATATCCCTATCCTTGCCAATTACTTTATGGAGGAAATTTGTCAGAATCAGGGTCGGGCTGTGATGAAATTTCATGATGAAGCCCTGGAGGCACTGAAGGAGATTCCCTGGACCGGCAATATTCGTGAATTGCGGAATGTAGTTGAACGACTGGCTATTTTATGTGATATTGAAGTGTTAAAGGAAGATATTGACCGCTTTGTCAGGCCATTGAAGGCACAGGCATAATAATTGTGTATCTTTGCAGGAGAAAAAAAGGGGCTGACCGGATTTGACAGCAGGAAAGTTGAACGGTAAGCATGCCGAGCATTGAGGAGTTTGCTCGCTAATCCAAGTCTCATCGCCATAATAACTGGCAACAATTACGAATACGCAATCGCTGCTTAATTTTAGAAATTAAGCGCATGCTGTTTCCCCGGTAACTACACCTGGCCGTGACCGGAAGAAACACCGCAAAAGCCGGGATAAGCAGTGTAAGGCTCCGAAGCACTGACGAAAATCAAAGAAGCTAAGGATAGTTTAGGGCGGCCCTGTCCCGGAAGTATCCCGAAAATCAACTCAGGGCTAAGCATGTAGAAAGCTTTTTGGCTGCTTGTTTGGACGAGGGTTCGATTCCCTCCAGCTCCACAGATAAAAAGAATATACCCTTTCGGAAGAAACCCGGCAAATTTGAGTAATCTTTGCCGGGTTTTTTGTTTATAAAACATTGATTTAATAGTTTATTAACACAATACTCAAATAATTTTTCGGTTGCCGCATAGATTTGTTGAAAAATATTGTAATTTAGATGCGAATTTAGTTTTCAGGGACTAGTTTCAACTTTTGAATACTTGTAATGCTGCCTGTTTGTACTGAAACCAATGGATTGCCTGAATTATTATTGTTGTGGAATATCAAAAAACAATTATTAACCAATCTACTTAAACCTTAACCAAAAATCAAAAACAAGTGAACATGAAAAACAGAGTTACACATTTCAAAGCTCTCTTGTTTTTATTGGCTCTTTTGTTCGGGGTGCAATCTTTTGCACAGGACAATCCGCCAGTTAAAAACACAGGAAGCAATCAGACACTCGATGTCAACATGAGTCCTTCTAACCAGAAGCCTGCTAATTGGGATCTGGAGAATGAAGTGTATCAGGCAACGAAGAATTTCGATGCCAACGCTTCAAATCAACCAGAAAACAAAGCAGTAAAAAAGACTCCGCTTTCAGCTGCCGAGCAAGCTGCCTATGATGCCCAGAAATTGCAGAAACATGCTGCTGAACAGGCATTAATAGCTGAAAAAGCTGCCCTGTTGCAACAAGGCCCTGATGGTGAATATCATGTTGCAAAACTTGCAGCAATGAACGCTCCAAAAGTAACCAGAGAAGTCATTACAGAAGCTGAAGTGAATTACACCTATGCTCCCAGCGATGCTATCTGGGATGTACTTCTGAATTTCCAGGTAAACCATGACCCCGACTTCCTCGCAGAAACCGGTGTTGAAACAGATGGGTTCTATATTTATACCGGCTATTTTAACCAGGCTGGTAAATTCTCCAAATATACCCTTCAGGGTGTGTGGATTGAAGATTTTATTGTTCCTCTTGGACCACTCACCCGTGATATGGCATACAATCCAAATGACGGACTGTTTTATATCGCTGACGGTTCAAACAAAATCAGAATCGTAAATATGGCCAGCCAGAATGCTGCCGGTTTTATCAACTGCGCAGGTCCTGGTGTAAATCGTCATATTTCTTATGATCCGACTCTTGATAATGGAAACGGTGGATTCTGGACCGGTGACTGGTACAATCTGAAATCAGTTAAAATGGATGGATCACTTATTGCCACCATCCCTTCCTTTGCTTCTTTCTTTGTTCCTATTCATGGTGTCTACGGTTCAGCAATCGATGTTAATACCCCGGGCGGCCCATACCTTTGGTTCTTTGCTCAGGGTGGTGCTGCTTCCGGTGTTGAACTTGTTCGTTATAATATCAACGCCAATACCTATTCAGTTCAACATAATGCAACTGACCTTCCTTATTTTACAATCGGTGATATGGCCGGTGGTCTTGCCTCCACATCCACACTGATTCCTGGCAAACTTGTTCTCATGGGATTAACCCAGGGGGCTGCTATTGACCACGTATTTCAATATGACCTTGGTTACACTCCTTTGTATCAAAATGATGTGGGTGTTTTTAGTATCAACAGCCCGAACAGCGGACTTGGTCTGACTACCCTGCCAGTCAATGTTACACTGGCCAACTATGGAAATACACCTCAAACCAATTTCCCGGTTTATTTCACCGTAAATGGCGGAAACCCGGTTTATGGAACCTATACAGGTCTTCCGATTGCTCCGGGAGGAGGTACTGCTCTTTTCACAATAGGCAGCTACAACTTTACTGCACAGAATTATTACACCATTCAGGCCTGTACACAATTGGCAAATGACCAGCAAACCGTAAATGACTGTATTTCTAAAACTATCTCCAATAACATTTTAGGTCATGACACCCTTTGGCCTGGAAATGCTCCTTATTGGACCGGTACAACCGATGGAACCTCTTTTATTGAAAACAATAAAATCAGGTCTTATCCTGTAGGTCGTCAGGGCTGGGCGAAGTTTAATACTACTTCAATTCCGTCAACAGCGATTATAACAGGTGTATCAGTACATTATAATGTGTATGCTTCCAATATTCCTTTTTTCCGACTAACCAAAATCAACAATGATCCGATGACAGGTACACCTGCTTCTGTTCGTAATGATATCGTTAGTGGTTTTGCCTATGGGACATATACCAATCAATATTCAGTTGGATGGCACCATTTTGCTATCAACAATGCTGCTGCCGACATTTCTGCTTCATTAGCAAATGGTTGGTTTGCACTTGGATTTTATGAATATGAATCAGGTGGAACTTACAACCTCGACATCGATGGCTGGCAGGATGCCACCCGTCCTTATCTGGTAGTTGATTATCTGATCCCGCTGTCAAACGACGTTGGAATCAGTGCAATTACAGCACCAACAAGTGGCGTAGGTTTACCTGCAAATGCACCTATCACTGTTAATATTAAAAATTACGGACAGTCAACACAGACTACTGTTCCTGTTAGTGTAACGGTTAATGGAGGTCCTGCTATTACCGGAACCTACAGTGGTCCAATCGCCCCGGGTGCAACTGTTCTCTTTACTGTTGGAACAGCAGATTTCAGTGCCTATGGTTATTACAATATGACTGCCTGTACTCAGATGGTCGGTGACCAACAGCCAAATAACGATTGCAAATCAGCAACCATTACCAACCTCTTTACCGGACATGATACCATCTGGCCGGGTAACGGTCCTTACTGGACAGGTACATCCGACGGAACTACCTTTTCCGAAAGCAGCCTGATTAAAGGTAAAGGCGCCAATGTTTATCAGGGCTATGCTAAATTTGATCTTTCAAATTTACCGGGTACTGCAACGGTTACAGCAGCTTCTGTACATTATAATGTATATGAGTCTGTTGGTGGTCCGTATATGAACATTACCAAAGTAGCCATTGACCCAATGGCCAGTAGTGCTGCTGCTGTTAAAACAGCAATCTCTACCGGTGCCACATACCTTCCATATGCATACCCAATGACCGTAATTGGTTGGCATCACTTACCTTTGAATAATGCTGTGAATGACATCACTGCAGGCATTCAGAATGGTTGGTTTGCCCTCGGATTTTATGAATATGAAGGTTCTGCTACCTATTATTTCGGAATAAACGGCTGGGCTCAATCTACCAAACCTTATCTTGTTGTGGATTATAACTACATCCCTACTATGGATGACCTTGGTGTGAAAGCACTCGCTGGTCCTGCAAGTAGTGGTACGATGGGCGTTGAAGACGTAATTGTTCAGGTTAAGAATTATGGATTAAATGCTCAAAACAATGGTTATTCAATTCAATATTCTATCAATGGTGGTCCAACCTCAACCGTAGCTGTTACGAATCCTCTTCCATCAGGAGGAGTTGAGGATGTAATGCTACAATCCTATGATTTTAGCTCATTCGGAAGCTATAACGTACATGTTTGTGTTGTTTTAAACGGAGATGATTTCGCCGGAAACGATTGCAAAGATTTTGGTGTAAGCCATTTTCTGGGCATGTTGCAGGACACCTTCTATCCTGGCAATGCTGCATTATGGACAGGTACTACTGATGGAAATGCTTTTATTGAAACCAATAAAATCAGATCATACCCAATGGGTAAACAGGGCTATGCCAAATTTGACCTGCAAGGCTTACCGCCTACAGCACCTGTACTGGCAGCCAGCATACATTTTAATGTATATGCATCATTTATACCATTCTGGAACCTCACCAGGGTTAATCTCGACCCCATGGCATCAACACCTGCACAGGTATTAAACGCTATCCAGACCGGAACACAATATGGCAGCTATACCAATGAATATGCTGTTGGCTGGCATCATATTAACATTCCGGCTGCAATTCCTGACATTCTTGCAGCTGCTCCAAGCGGTTGGTTTGCTTTCGGTTTCTATGAATATGAAGGTGGTGGAACCTACAATCTGGATATTGATGGATGGCAGGATGCAACCCGCCCATATCTTATTTTAAATTATCAGCAGATTCTGGCTCATGACGTTGGAGTACAGTCGATAGCTATCGACCCATTCGTTTTGGCAGGTCCGGTTGAACTTACAGCCATTATTGTAAACGGTGGAACCAATCCTGAATCCTTCAATGTTACAGCTACTGCTCCGGGAGGATACACCTCTACTGTTGCTATTACCAACATGGCTGCCGGTACATTCCAGACAGTTACCTTCCCTGATTTATGGAATGCTCCTGCAGGACAGAACCAGGTAGTTACAGTTTGTACTGATCTTGGAAACGATGTAAACATGTTTAACAATTGCAAATCTGTCTCAACCCTGGTTGAAGCTCATTTGACTCAGGCTTATGCATTCAATGCTTACGATCCATCCGGTGTTCTTCCGGAAGGTCCTGTCCGTTTCTTCCTCGAACATCCTGAAACAGTAACTTCAATTGCGTCTTCAAGCTCAGTTGACTTTATCGCAGCCGGTTCATGGGCTAACGGAGAATGGTATGTTACTGAATATTATGATCCTGCTAACTTCTATACCCACGGTCATATGTACCAGGTTAACAAAACAACTGGTGTAATGACCAGTCTGGGTGCACCTGGCATCAGCATCAATGGTATGGCATATGAACCATTTACCAATACAATGTATGCTATTTCTACCACAACAACCAGTGCTGGTGTTCCGATCAATTCAAAATTATACAGTCTCAACCTGACGACTGCTGTTCCGACACTGGTACAGGATCTTGGCAATTCACTTGGATTACCGGTGAACCTCGCTGTTTCTCCGGGTGGTCTGCTTTATACCATCGACTTGTTATCAGAACGTTTCTACACCATTGACCCTGCTTCTGGTATTTCAACGTTCATCGAAACCCTTCCATGGAACTTTAACTTTGCTCAGGATTGTGAATTCGATTTCAATACAGGTCGTTTATGGATGACTGCATATACAACAACAGCAAAACTGATGAAATATGCACCGCAAACACTGCAACTCAACAACCTCGGTACATTTGCCGGTGGTGCTGAAATTACCGGTTTTGCACTTCCTTACAACTTTGAAACTGTTGAAAATGATATCGCGATTAAATGGATTCAATATCCAATAAGCGGTAACCTCACCAACGGCGAACCCGTAATCCTTGGTTTACGCAACCTCGGTACACAACCAATTACTGACTTTGGCGTTCATTATGAAATGAGAAATTATTATGGTCAGATAATTGCATCTGCTGATGAAACCTTCGCTCAGGGAACTTTTGGTTATACCCTGGCTCCGGGAGAAGAATTCCCATACGCCTTTATTCCTGTTGCAGACATGTCGGCTCCTGGCATTTACAAAGTTGCTGCATGGGTAGAAGGACTTCCTGGTGGCGATGCCCGTTATCAGAACGATACCTTAGGTAAAAAAGCCTATAACGTTTCCTGTAACATCAACTGTTTCGCCAATGCTATTGCTGAACTGGAACCCTGTAGTTTTGAAGAAAATGACGGTTGTAACATGGCTGTTCCTGCTTATGCAGATGTTGAAAACGGTCAGTCAATTTGTGGTACTGCCTGGAAACAGGATAACACACGCGACACAGACTGGTACAAATTTACATTGACCAATCCACAGTCCGTTACGATCAAAGCCAGAGGCGAATTCCCGCTGAATGTTATGATTGTATCTCTGCCTTGTAGTGCCAATCCTGCAATTGTTAGCAAAACTATTGACTTCTGTACCACAGACAGTCTTTATGTTAACTTCCTTGCACCTGGTGATTATGCTGTTGTACTTGCTGCTGACTGGTCTGCTTATAACATGACCTGTAACACAAACACACAATATACCTTCAGCTTCCTGCTCGGAACGCCAAAGTATTGCGCTACATCAACCACAACTGTTGGCTGTTTACGTTATATTACCGGTGTTAAATTTGGTTCAATCAACAACCAGGCTACCGGTTGCAGCCCTAACCCGCTGGGTTATGGTGATTACACCCAATATTTCACCAATATGGCATTGGGTGATACCGCAACTATGTATGTAACTACTGCCCCATGGTGGTCGGGTTTACAGGTTGGTGCCTGGGTTGACTGGAATCATGATTATGATTTTGACGATGCAAATGAGAAATTTGTATTCCCAAATCTTACGCTCATTGGTAATTACAAATCTTTAATTACTGTTCCTATCCATGCTTTACCGGGAAATACCCGTGTACGTGTACGTCTGATTTCAACTTCAGGAACTCTTATCCCATGTGGAGCTAATCTATGGGGAGAAGTAGAAGACTATCGTATCAATGTTATTGTACCGATTCCTCCTGTAAAAGTATATGCTCCTGAATTAAGCGACGTATGTCCTGGTCAGAAGGTTATTCCGATTACAGTAGATGAATTTAACAACATCAACGGACTCAATCTTGTATTGGGTATTACCTCCGGTGTTTCTTATGTCAATGTACAGAATGTACATCCAAGTATTTCCACTAACCTTCAGGTTTATGGTAATCCAACGAACATCGTAGCCAACTGGTTTGGTGCAACTCCTGCATCTATTCCGAATGGTGGTACATTATTCGAACTGGTTGTTAATGTTACTTCAGGTACACATCAGTTAATCTGGGATGAAGGTGTTGAAGGTTGTCAGATTTCAAACTTTACCAATGGTATCCTTCCGGATATTTATGATGGTGGTTTGTTAACTTACGGTAACTGTTCTAACGTTGTTGGTAACATTACCTACAAAAACAATGCTCATACCCCAATGAATAATACCACTGTTAAATTGGTTCAGAATGGAGCGACTGTATTGCAAACGATTACAGATGCAGCCGGACATTATGAATTTAACAACCTTGATCTGGGTACCTACACGATGGAATTTTCAACACTTAAAGCTTTTGGTGGTATCAATGCAAGTGATGCTTTGGGTATCCTCCGTCACTTTGTACAGATTCCTCCATTACTGTCAGGTCTCAATTTCATTTGTGCTGATGTTAACGGTTCAGGTGGTATTCCAAACTCAACAGATGCTTTAACTGTATCCAGAAGGTTTGTTAACCAGATTCCTGCCTATACTCCTCCTTACACACCTTCACCTGGTGGAAAAGACTGGTATTTTGCTAAAACAAATGTTGTTGTTCCACCAATACCTGCAACAACTGTAAATGTAACAGGTACAGCAAATCAGACTATCGACATTCAGGCACTTTGCGGTGGTGATGTAAACGGAAGTAATGTACCTTCACCTCTGCCATTCAAACAAACTCCGACTGTATTTGTAAAAACAGACGGAAGTGTACTGATGAACGGTACTGTTCAGGTTCCTGTTCGTATTGAAAATGAAACAACAATTGGTGCTATTTCCCTCGTTATGGATTATCCTTCCAAACTTGAGATTACCAATGTAAGCATTGCCAATACACCTGCTAATCTTGTTTGGACTGCTAAAAACGGTCAACTAAGACTTGCATGGTTCAGCACAGAAACCATGAATCTGAATGCCGGCGATGTAATGCTTACCATTACAGCTAAACTGAACTCACTGAATAAAGAAGACATCTATTTCACAGCTACAGAAGAAAGCGTTATTGCTAACGAAACAACCGGTAGTTATGATAATGTCAACTTATTGATGCCAAAACTGGTTTCAACAGTAAGTGATGATGATTATAGCATTTCTAACTATCCGAACCCATTCAGTTCCAGCACATTAATCAGCTACAACATTCCTGTTAAAGGCTTTGTAACCGTTAAGGTTTACAATGTACTTGGCGAAATGGTTGCAACGCTTGTTAACGCTGAACAGACTGCCGGTTCACACAATGTAGAATTTGAATCTACCAACCTGCAACGTGGTGTATACTATTACAAACTTGATGTAAATGGTGTAACCAAAACCAGGAGCATGGTTATTGGCGAATAATCGTTCTTAACCAATAAAAAAAGAGGCTGCCCTAAAAAGCAGCCTCTTTTTTTTATCTCGGGTCATAATGTGTAGCTTTGTAAAAAAATCATCATGAAGCGTTTATCCGGTATATTGTTTTTAACTTTTATTTTTCTTGTCGTAAAAAGCCAGGAAGTTATTCAAAGTTATCTCCCCTTTTCCGGCACCTGTCCGGGTGAGATAGTAATCCCGGTAAATGTTTCAGGTTTTGACAGCGTTGCCTCTGCTTCGATGACCATACTTTATGATACCAATGCGCTGGAATATACAGGCTATCAGAATATTCATCCTGCACTAAACACGGGTATCCATGTAGTCAATGCTGTGAATGGACAAATTCTTTTTTCCTGGTTTTCTCTGAATCCTGCCACAATCGGAGACGGATTGTTTATGGAATTAAAGTTTATCAGTAATGCTTCACAAAGTACTGCGCTGACATGGGATACACTGCAGCCCGGCCATTGTGTTTTTACGGATTTGAATGGGAATGAAATAGAATCTGTATTTCACGATGGGTATATACATAATACAATGATCAGCCCGGCGCTTTTAAGCCCGGTGAACCAGGCAACTTTTCTTCCGACAGATGTAAATTTTAACTGGACCAGCTGCGAATGCAATGCTTTATATGAATTCCAGTTATCAACCGACAGTATATTTTCGATGGTCACAAATGCGCAAAGCGGGTTAATTAATCCTAACTGTACAACTCAGGCACTAAGTTTTAATGAAACATATTTCTGGAGGGTTCGTGCAGGGAATCAAACAGATACAACAAATTGGTCACATTTTAACCGGTTCAGAACAAAAGGACCGGATGCAATTCCGGAAAATCTTCAAAGTTTGTCGGTACGCCTTATAAATGTATTGAATTTGCCTGACCAGGGAAAGATCAGTTTTACACTTGAATCAGATTTCCCCTTCCATCTTACTGTTGCTGTTTATGATATTCAGGGTTCCGGGAATGTATTCAATGACTTTGGAAGACTTCAATCCGGAATATCAACACTTTCGATACCGACACATCGCTTGACGGAAACATCCGGAATTTTAGTTTTGTATATCGAAAGGGACGACAGAATCGGCCGGATTGTTAAAAAAATATCCCATAGAAGCCATCCATAACAGTAGGCTTTTCTGCAAAAAATCACAGTTTTTTTCATTTTTGGTTTGGGAAATAGCAAAAAATGCTGTAGGTTTGTGCATGTAATTGCGGAAGATTTGTTATAATCGTAACAAATTCAGGCACATAAATTATTAATAATTTTTTAAGAATTTTTTATTCCAATAATCAGGAAATTATTAGTAATTTGTGCCGAAATACGATACATGGCAATGAAGTCGTAAAACAATGCATTTATTGCCTGTGTGGCTTTTTAGAGAAATGATCAAACCATTAACGGTTCTGATTGTTTCTATTATTAAATTAAAGACATAAATTTATATCGACGAAAAACGACATACTAAATATCAGGCATAACAAAAAAAAGTAAAGGGTTCATTTACAGAGCCTTGCTTTTTGTTATGCGATATTTTATTATATATACACAAGCGAAATAAAAACAAAATCATTAAATAATAACGTTTAACAATTAAATTATGGAAACTAACCTTACGCTCATGAAAAAAGTGACTGATCGTATCTCAGTTACAAGGAAGGTAGCAAAGGCAATTTGTCTGATGGCAATTGTTGCAATTGTTTCTTTCTCTTTCAACACTCAGGCTCAGACGCCCATTGTAGTTACACTGGGGACTGTTTCCACATGTCCGAACACTGACATTCTGATTCCGATCAATGTTGAGAACTTCAACAATGTCGGATCTGTATCATGGGTTTTTTCTTATGATACGAATGTCCTGAGTCCGATCTCATGTGGAAGCCTTCCGCTGTGCTACACCAACCAGAATCCTGCATTTTCCGGAACGATTTTTCTGGCCAATGCTGTAGCGGGCACAGTCACAGTGGGCGTTTTTACTTTAGGAAGTATTAACCTTGGCACAGGCCTTGTTTGTAACCTGCGCTTTCGTGTAAAAAACCTTCCCGGCTATACTCCACTTACCTGGGATGTTGCGCTTTCCAATATTACAGATGCAAGCCCTTCCCCGGTTATTATCCCGACAACTTTTGTTAACGGAGATGTTCACACAAGTCCGTCTATTTCTTTACAACCTGTAAATGTTAGCGTGGTTCCCGGAGGAAATACAAGCTTTAGCCTTACAGGCGTTGAAGTTACATCCTATCAATGGCAGGTAAGCACCAATGGAGGAGGTTTATATTCGAACCTTACAGATGATGCAACCTACTCAGGAACAACAACCAATACACTGAATATTACCAATGCAACTTTTGTAATGCACAACTACAAGTACCGTTGTTTACTCGGAGGTACTTGTCCACCACCATATCACCAGACCTATTCCAATGAAGTTACTCTTACTGTTTCCGTTCCATGTCCAACCGCCTATGCCCTTACAGGAGGCGGGAACTTTTGTCCGGGAGGAAGTGGTTCTGTTATTGGTTTAGCCAATTCTGAAAGTGGCGTATCATACCAGTTATTCAGAGGCACAACAGCCTTAACCCCTGTTGTCCTTGGAACTGGCAGTGCAATCAGTTTTGGTCCGCAATCTGTAGGAACCTATACTGCAAAAGGTACTAACACCTGTGGAACAACGGATATGACAGGAAGTCTTACCGTAGGAACATGGACTTTACCGACTGCTAACGTCTTCGGTTCTGCCCCTGCTCCGATTTGTGCCGGTGCTTTTGCTACCGTTTTGGTTCAGATGCCACGTGCCTCTGTTTCCAATCCACACAGCCTTGTTTACAATGATGGCACATCAAACTTTACAATTAACGGAATTACTCAAACCAGTTACGGTTTTCAGGTACAACCTTCTGCGACAACTACTTATACACTTGTATCTGTAACAGATTCACATTGTACCGGAACAGTTAGCGGATCACGGACAATTACTGTGAACGCCAGTCCGAGTGTTTCAATCAGCAATAACGGTCCATTATGCCCTGGTGGTTTACTCCAGCTGAATTCTTCAGGTGGTTTGACCTATAGCTGGTCAGGTCCGGCCGGTTTTACATCAACCAGTCAGAATCCTGCAGCCTTCGCAGTTACCCAGGCAAATGGCGGGAATTATACTGTAACCGTAACCGGAGCCAACAGTTGTACATCAACCGGTGTTACCGAAGTTGTTGTGAATGCACCTGCCCCCGGAGCAGCCGGCCCAATCAGTGGCCCTGCAACAGCCTGTAAAGGTCAGACCGGAATCGTATACAGTATTCCAGTTCTTTCAGGTGCAAACAGTTATACATGGACTGTACCAACAGGAGTAACGATTACAAACGGTAGCGGAACAAACAGTATTACAGTTTCTTATACTGCAGCTGCAACTTCAGGTGATTTCACAGTTCGTGGAACAAATGATTGTGGCAACGGGACATCTGCATTTCTTTTCGTGAATGTAGGCAGTGTTCCAACAGCTACAGCCGGAAATAACGGTCCGAAATGTGAAGGAACAACTGTGAATCTGACTAGTAATGGCGGATCAAGCTATAGCTGGACAGGCCCGGGTGGCTATACCAGTTCTGCACAGAATCCCACACTAACCAGTGTAACAACTGCTTCCGGTGGAACCTATACTGTAACTGTCAGCAATGCCCAGGGTTGTACTGCAACTGCGCAGACAGTTGTTGTAGTTAATTCACTTCCGCTTGCTGCTGCCTCAAACAACGGTCCTATTTGTGCTGGTCAGACACTCAACCTCACAGCAGGTGGAGGAACTACCTATAGCTGGAGTGGTCCTGGTGGATTTACAGGCAACAGTGCCAGTGTTAATATTCCAAATGCAACAACAGCTGCTTCAGGACTTTATTCTGTGCTCGTTACCAATTCAGCAGGATGCCAGGCTACGGCCAATACCAATGCAACTGTAAGAGCACTTCCTCAAGCATCAGCCTCCAATGACGGTCCTGCATGCGTAGGAGAAAATGTAATTCTGAGTGCCAATGGTGGTTCATCTTATGCATGGACTGGTCCAAACGGATTCTCTTCAAACGCACAAAACCCGGTTATTTCATCTGCAACAGCAGTAAACGGGGGACTTTATTCCGTAATCGTAACAGGCATCAATACCTGTACAGCCAATGCATCTACAACGGTCGTTATCAATAATAACCCGGCAGCATCTGCAGGTGAAAATCAAACTATTTTATCAGGAACTTCTGCAACATTAAGTGGTTCAGCAACCGGTGGTTCAGGAAACTACAGTTACAGCTGGAGCCCTGCCGGATTATTGCTCAATGCAACTGCTCAGAATCCACAAACTGTTGCCCTGTCAACTGCAACAACGTTTACACTTCAGGTAACAGATGTTACTACAGGCTGTATCAGTCAGACTGATGATGTTTTAATCAGTATTTCATCTCCTGCCCTGATTGCCAGTATAACTCCGGTTACCCCTATCTCTGTTTGTGCCGGTACTTCAGTAACACTGACTGGTTCAGCAACCGGAGGAAGTGGTTCTTACTCATATTCATGGACGTCAGTACCTGCCGGTTTTACATCAGGCAATCCGGTAATTACAGTTAGTCCTTCTGTATCAACAACCTATAATTTAACAGTGAATGATGGTTTTACCACTTCACCGACCAGTAAAATCATTACTGTTAATCCAAATCCTGTTGCTGACGCTGGTATTGACCAGACAATCACTACAGGTGCATTTGCAACTCTTTCAGGAAGTGCAAGTGGTGCCAGTGGATATTCCTATAGCTGGACACCCTCAGAATTTGTGGTTAATCCTTTGTCAGCATCAACACAAACAATGGCACTAACAGAAACAAAACTGTTTACATTGACTGTCCAGTCAGGTAGCGGTTGCTTTGACAGTGATGATGTTCTTGTAACAGTAGCCGGTTTACCACTGGCTTTAGAAGTCACACTCGACCCATCAGCCGTTTGTGTTGGAGAAGCTGCAACCCTTACAGCAATTCCATCAGGTGGCACAGGTACTTATTCCTATGCATGGACTTCAGATCCTGCAGGTTATTTCTCATCTGCAGCCAGTTTTGAACCAAGCCCTTCTGTAACAACTACATTCTTTGTTACTGTTGATGATGGTGTTAATACCGTCAATGGTTCTGCAACACTTACCGTTAATCCAACCCCGACTGTCTTTAATGTTGGTGGCGGTGGTGCCAATTGCGGAGATGGCGACGCTTCCTTATTTGTTACGCTGAGTGGATCCCAGATCAACACCTATTATGAAGTTTATATTGATGGGTCAATGTTCGAAAGTATCCCTGGAACAGGTTTTGCTATTGAAGGAGGTCCTTATTCCATAGCAGGAGTGTATACCATTTATGCTGTTACAATGGACGGTTGTTCTGCTTTAATGAATGGCAGCACAACAATATCATTTAATCCCCTTCCAATTGCCCAGGGTGGTTTCCAGGGTGCAGCTTTATGCGCTCAGGATGGAGCCATTCCATTGTATTTAACCGGTTCAGAAGTCGGAGTTAATTATGAGCTTTATCTTGATGGTTCTCCAACAGGTTCTGTGATTGCCGGAAATGGCGGTCAACTTCTTTTGGCCAATGTAACCACCAGTGGTATTTATACCTGCTTTGCAACCAATGCAAGTACAGGTTGTACCGAGTGGATGACTATGAATGAACACATCAACTACTCCTATTTACCAATTTCATTTAACGTTACAGGCGGCGGATCTGTTTGTATCGGCAATGGTGTTGCCATCGGTCTTGATGGTAGTGAAGAGGGTGTGAATTATACTCTTTACAGAAATGGAATTGCAACAACGACTATAATTGCCGGAAATGGTTTTGGTCTGTCGTTTGGTCTGGTTTATCAATCAGGTACCTATACCATTGTTGCTGTAAATGCACAAAATGGCTGCCCTGTTGACATGAGTTTTGAAGCCATTGTTCAGATCAATGCAAAACCAGTTGCCGATGCAGGAGCTGACCAGCTTATTCCTTACAATACCTCTGCTACATTAAGTGGTAATGGAGTTGGCAAAGCCGGTGAAGATTATTCCTATGCATGGGAACCTGCTTCAATGCTTGTAGATGCATCAGTTCAGAATCCTGTTACAGTTGCACTGACAGAAGGTGTTACCTTTAGTCTTGTAATTACAAATATCGCAACGGGTTGTGTCAGTATTGCAGATCAGGTAACTGTTAATGTTAATGGCGGACCTGTTACTGTTGTTGCTTCATCAAATCCTTCGATTATATGTGCAGGTGAACCTGTACAGCTCGAAGCCATTACAGGTGGCGGAACCGGAACAATTACAGTTTCCTGGACTTCTGATCCTGCAGGTTTCACAAGTTCTTCATTAATGCCTGTTGTTTCCCCACTTGTTCCTACTACTTATTTTGTTGAGGCAACAGATGGAAACACAACAGCCACTTCTTCCGTATTTGTTGATGTAAATGCAGTACCAACGGCCTTCACTGTTTCAGGTGGTGGTAATGGTTGTGTTACTTCAGGTGGTTATATGGTTAATTTAAGTGGAAGTGATGATGGTGTTGATTATGCATTATATGTGAACGGCTCATACTGGAGCATTGTAGGTACCGGAAGCGGCGCTGCAATGAGTTTTGGACCTTACCAGATGGCCGGAACCTATACCATTCTTGGAATGGCCAATGGCTGTCAGACCTGGATGAGCGGTTCAGCGGATATTCAATTATTCCCTGTTGCTGAAATTATCGTTAACCCAAGTAATATTGTTGTTCCCAATGGTGGCAGCGGTGCATTTGAAGTTATTGCAACCAATGCTGACAATTATCAATGGCAGATTTATTCAACGGTTAGTTCAACCTATGTTAATCTTACAGATGGCGGAGTTTATGCAGGAACAAATACACCAACACTTGAGTTAAGTGCTGTTGATATGAGTCTGAATGGAAGTAGCTATCGTTGTGTTGTTACAAATAATGAATGTGTTGATGTTGCTGAATCCTATTCTGCAATGTTAACAGTTGAAGAAGTAGTTCTCAATATTACAACAAGTCTTCCAACAGCTACGTTCTGTCCTGGTAACATTACAATCCCTGTTCTTGTTCAGGATTTAAATGATGTTGCAGCTGTTTCATTGCGTTTGCTTTACAATCCTGCTGTATTAACCTATACCGGTTTCAGCAATGTAAATGCCAACCTGAATGATCCTCAGTTACTTAATGTATTTGGTTCTGCCGGCACATTGACAATATCACATTTTTCACTGACACCTTCCAATGTTGGAAATGGTACCCTCGTAGATTTATTATTCACCTACAACGGTGGAAACACTGATCTTACCTGGGATCTTTCATCACCTGAAAATTGTCAATATAGCGACTATAATGCAGACCCAATGGCTGCAATCTTCGTAAACGGTTCTGTTGCTCCTTCTGCAGTAAGCCCTATTATAAGTGGTAATCCTGCTGATGCAACTGTTACAGACGGAACAACAGCAACATTCACTGTTGTTGCCTCAGGTAATGATACATTCCTCTGGCAGGAAAGTACTGACAACGGAGGTTCATGGACCAGCCTTTCAGATAATGCTATATATAGTGGTACTGCTACCGCACAATTGTCCGTATCTGCATCGATGTCAATGAATGGTAACCAATACCAATGCGTTGTTTCAGAAGATGTTTGTGGTCTGACAGTTACATCAGAAGCAGCTATTCTCACAGTAGAAGAAGTTGCCGCATTTATTACAACTACATTACCAAACCTTTCAGCATGTCCGGGAGCAATTATTGTTCCTGTTGAAGTTGCTGCTCTGAATAATGTTGCTGCCATTTCATTGCGTCTGTTATATAACCCAAGTGTACTTACCTATACCGGTTTCGATAATATTAACAGCAATCTGAATGATCCTCAATTAGTCAATGTATTTGGTTCTGCCGGTACACTTACTATTTCACATTTCTCACTTACACCATCAAATCTTGGAAACGGCATCCTGTTAAACCTGCTGTTCACATACAATGGTGGGAATTCTGACCTTACCTGGGATTTATCAAATCCTGAAAATTGTCAGTATACCGATTATGATGCGAATCCGCTTGCTGCCAATTTTGTTAATGGTAGTGTGGCTCCGAGTGCAGTTGCCCCGGTTGTGACTTCAAATCCTGTAAATGTGAATGTAACCGAAGGCAATGCTGCATCATTCAGCATCACTGCTACCGGAAACACATCATTCCAGTGGCAGGTTAGCACCAATGGTGTTAATTGGTCAAATCTGATTGATGGTTCTGTATATTCAGGAACTGCCACGGCAACCTTATCAATATCAGCAGCCAGCCTTTCCATGGACAACTATCAATACCAGTGTGTTGTTTCAGAAAGTGTTTGCAACCTGACCGATGTTTCTGCTCCTGCAACCCTCAATGTTTTAGGTATTACCAATGACATTATGGTTTATGCCGGTTCCGGCACAGCCTGTGCAGGTAATATGGTTAGCATCCCGGTTACCGGAAACAGTCTGAGCAATGTTGCAGCCATCTCGCTGACATTGTTATATAATCCTGCTGTCGTATCCTATGCTGGTTATTCAAACCTGAATCCTGCTTTCAATCCAATGGAAATCAATGTGAATAACATTCCTGGTGTTTGGGCTTTCTCATGGTTCAGCCTCACTCCGATCAGTCTGAGTGGCAACCTTATGGATATTAATTTCAACTATTTTGGAGGTTCAACCGATCTTACCTGGGATTTATCAACTCCGGGATATTGTGAATTTAACGATTATGACGGAAATATTGTACCGGCAGTTTATGCCAATGGTACCATTACTCCTTCCGGAATTGTTCCTTCTATCGTTTCTCAACCATCCGACCTGAGTGTTGAAGATGGTGATAATGCTTCATTCACAGTTGCTGCCAACAATGCATTGACTTATCAATGGCAGGTAAGCACAGACAATGGATTTAGCTGGAGTGATTTAACTGATGGTGGCATTTATTCAGGTGCTACTTCAAACAGCCTGTTATTAAGTGGTGTTACCATGGCTTATACCGGCAATATGTACCAGGTTGTTGTTACCAATGACCCATGTTATGTTGTTTCAGCCGCTGCTGAACTGACCGTAGTACCGCCAACTGTTGATGTTGTAACCACTATTGGTTCTGCAACTGCATGTGCCGGAACACAGGTTATTGTTCCTGTTAACGGACAATTCCTCTACAATGTAGCAGCCATTTCACTTACATTAAACTATGATAACAGTGTACTTGGTTATAGCGGATATCAGAATCTGAATCCGGTATTCAGCCCGAGTGAAATTAACATCAATGCAACTCCGGGTCAATGGTTCTTCTCATGGTTTAGCCTGACTCCTATCAATCTTGTAAGTGGCGATGTTCTCGAACTCGTATTTGATTATGCTGGCGGGAATACCGATCTTGTCTGGAATACAACTACTTCCGGCGCTTGTGAATACAATGATTTTGATGGCAACACCATGTCAGCTGTGTTCATCAATGGAAGTGTAAATTCAGCCGGTACTTCACCTGTTATTGTTTCACAACCTGTTGACCAGGCTGTAAATGAAGGTGACAATGCCAATTTCAGTGTAACTGCAAGCAATGCAGTAAGCTATCAATGGCAGGAAAGCACAGACAATGGAATGAACTGGAACAATCTCAGTGATGGTGCAGTTTATTCAGGAACCGGTTCTGCAAGTCTTACTCTTTCAACCGTTAACTATACTTTTAATGGTAATCAATACCGTTGTGTAATTACAGGTGATGTTTGTGAAGTTATTTCAACAGATGCTACCCTTACAGTATACGCTATCGGAAGTGTTGTAATAACAACAGCCGGTGATGCAAGTGCATGCCCGGGCAATGAAGTACTCGTTCCGGTTAACGGACAGTATCTTTATGATGTTGCTGCTATTTCTCTTACCCTGAATTATGATCCTTCAGTATTGAGCTACAATTCTATTGAAAACCTGAATCCGGTATTCAATATGAATGAAGTAAGCATTTTCAGTATCCCCGGCGACTTCCGCTTCTCCTGGTTCAGTCTTGCTCCGATAAGTTTATTCAACGACAAACTTTTCGACATTAATTTTGACTACCATGGCGGAACAACAGATCTGACCTGGGATGTTGTGAATGCCGGAAACTGTGAATACAACAATTATAATGGCGATCCGATGATGGCTAATTACCTCAATGGTTCAGTTGGACCATTGGGAATTATTCCTGTATTTACAACTCAGCCTGCAGATCTTACAGTTGTTCACGGCGACAATGCTTCATTCAGTGTTGTAGCTCAGAATGCTGTTTCATATCAATGGCAGCTGAGTACAGATGGTGGCTTGAACTGGAATAACATCACCGATGGTGGTCATTATTCAGGTGCAACAACCGATGTACTTTCCATTACAGATGCTATTTATCTCTTCAATAATTATCAGTTCCGTTGCAATGTAAGCGGTGATATCTGTACAGTTGCAACATCTGCAGCCTTATTAACCGTTACTCCGGTGGCTTTTAACCTTATCACAACTACCGGTAGTGCTGAAGCTTGTCCGGGTAGCGAAATCGTTATCCCGATCGATGTACAGGATTTCTACAATGTAGCAGCCATTTCACTCATCATGAATTATGATGCTTCGGTTCTGGAATATACAGGATATTCAAACCTGAATACAGAATTAGCTACTGCATATGTCAGTCCGACAGCCGGTCAGTTTGGTCTTGCCTGGTATTCACTTGTACCGCTCAGTCTGGGTGATGACCATGTTATTGATCTCAATTTCCATTACAATGGTGGTTCAGCCAATCTCGTTTGGGACGTTGTTACAACCGGATATTGCGAATACACAGATTATGACGGAAATGTACTGGCAGCAACTTTTGTTAACGGCAATGTCAGCAGTTCTGCCATTCAGCCTGTTATTACATCTGATCCTATTGACGCTATTGATTTTGTTGGCGCTTCAGCATCATTCAGTGTAACAGCTACTGATGCTTCAACCTACCAGTGGCAGGTAAGCGAGGATGGCGGAAATATCTGGATGGATCTCTCGGATAACAGTGTTTACGCTGGTGCTTCCAGTTCAACTTTAACAATTGGTTCTTTAACAATTGATCTTGATGGAAATCTTTATCAATGTGTTGTTGGTGGAACCTGTGGTCTCACAGACGTTTCAGAAAGTGCTTTACTCACTGTTGTTTCACAGCCAACAATTATCACAAGTATTGTGAGCGGAAACCATTGTGCTCCGGAATTGAACATCGGTGTTGCTGTTGAAGAACTCAACATGGTAACTGATTTCAATTTGTTGCTGAATTTTGACGAAAGTCAGTTTACATTCAATGGCCTTGCCAATGTTGATCCTATTTTTGGTGGTGGTGTTTCAGCAACTGCAGCTGCAGGTGTTATTACCATTGCCTATTCAGGTACTCCAATCTATTTTGGTAACGGCACCATTTTCGAACTCATGTTCAGTTCAACAGGTGGAAATGGAAACCTTAGCTGGGATCCTGCATCTTCCTATACCAATATTTATAGTATGACTGCTCCTTCTACTTTCGTAGATGGAACATTAACCATTTTTGCTACTCCGGTCGTTGGTTTCGAAGCACTTGCTCCGGTTTGTGTTGATGGTGCTGCTGTTACCCTGGTTGGTTCACCTGTTGGTGGTACTTTCAGTGGAACCG